>NZ_JBPBBA010000017.1:0-74679 GCF_050896395.1 Nioella aestuarii
ATATTGGCTGCGATGAACCAGAAAACCTCCGTTACGAAAACCTCAAATCTGTCCCATAGGCGCTGACGTCAGACAGCTGACGGATGGGTTTCCTGCGTTGTGCTTCACGGACGGTTCAAAGTAGTTCGTTCCGTCAAATACCCCGCCTTCCTGAACAAAATTCCAATTGTGATTCAGATATTTCTGTCCAATCACAACCCAGAAGGACACACCGGGCCAACTCTCGGTTAGATCATCCAGCATTGCCTGTGCCGGCAGATGAAAGGGGTTCCGTCCTGGATTCGGATCGGCATCATCGATGTCCACTTCATTGGTATCCGACGGGGAATTCAGCAGCTTGATTTCACCGGTGAGTTTTTTGGCAATGCGGTCTTTGATGTTCTTGTCTTCTTCATCTGCAAGCCGCTTCGCAAAATGCGCGCAACTCGCGATGATATCTTTACAGCCTTTGCCGAACAGGAACTGCACATCCTCGGGAGAGTGCAGCTCTTTCCCACCCTTTGCGTGCTGCAGCGCCGAGGACAACGAATAAGCCATTGGCGCAAACAGCGCGATGTCGAGATAGGTGCGAATCCTCTCGCTGATCACCGAAGCTGATCCATATTCAGCGTCGTACTTACTCGCCAGAGGATTGCTGTCCGATTTGTTCGTCTTGAATGCGTCGGCGATTTTTGTGAAGGAGTCGTTGGTGAAACCCGGATTGTATGGCGGATCGGTAAGATCATCGTTCTGATGATCCTTTTGATATAGAAGGACTTCGCGCTTCAGGCCGGCCATCCTTTCGACGGAATTGTAGATTTCTTCATCAACCTTGTCTTCTATCATCTCTTTCTGGAGATCATCCAGACGCTTGTCCATGTCCTGCCACATGCCGGTGACCTTGTCGTCGAGCTCTTGCAGGGCATTGAGGATCTGCGCGCTCGGATCTTCCGCGCCACCTGTGAACATCGTCGCCACCTCCAGCCCTGCCCCGGCCATCATGAAGCCTGTTGACAGTTTGTCGAACCCTTCCAGGGTGGCGGCGACCGACTGAAGCTTCGACAATTCCTTGCCCTCTTCGCTCAGCTTGCGCGCCGCCTCTGAATACTCGTGAATGAAATCTGCGGCTTCCTTGGCTTTTTCGGCCCCAAGTTTCGCTTTCTCAATCGTTTCTGTGCCCGACATTGTTAGTTCCCCTTCCCATAGAATGGTTGGCCTCTTGGGAAGCCGGCCCAAGAAGAAGCAGTTTGAAACGCAGTGAACACCCGCAGAAGTGATCTATGGCAGGGGACCAATCCAGCTTGCGCAAGGGACAGCACAAGAACTGAACCTAGGGTGACGTTGACGGTAACTTCGACACCTGTCATCTTTAAGCTGTGCAATTTCCCCGCCAGTCGGCTTGTTCAACGTGATGAAAGCGACCCGAGGACGCTAGATTTCCAATGGCAACAGCCGCTCTTGCAGAATCTCTGCCGACCGGCGCAGGGCGCTTTCCTCGCCCTCGCTGAGCTCTGGCCAGAGCGTCGCAGTCACGCCCTCGCGCCCCACCGTGCGAGGCAGCGACAGGGCCACGTCCGGCACACCCAAAACATCCGGTTCGACCACCGAAACGGACAGCACCGCCTGTTCGTCGCCCGCAATCGCCGCCACGATGCGGGCCAGCCCGCCGCCGATGCCGTACCACGTCGCGCCCTTGCCTTCGATGATCGTGTAGGCCGCACCGCGCACGCCCGCGTCGATCCTTTGGCGAACATCTTCGGTCAGTGGGGCAGAAACCTGCGCGGCGAAGCTTTCCAGCGCCACCGATCCGGCCCGCGCGCTGGACCAGGCCAGCACTTCGGAATCGCCGTGCTCCCCCAGCACATAGCCATGAACGGAGCCCGGAGATATCCCGAGGTGCCGACCAACCAGCCAGCGGAACCGGGCGGTATCGAGGATCGTGCCAGACCCGATCACCCGCCCCGGCGGCAGGCCCGACAGTCGCGTGGTGATCTGTGTCATCAGGTCGACGGGGTTCGAGGCCACCAGCAGGATCGCACCGGGGCAGACCGCCATAACCTGCCCCACCACCTGCCGGAACACCCCGGCATTCCGTTCCAGCAGCGCCAGCCGCGTTTCGCCCGGTTTCTGCGATACACCGCAAGACAAGATCACCACCCCCGCCCCATCCAGATCGGCATAGTCACCGGCCCGCACGATCGCAGGCGACGCGAAGGGGATGGCGTGCGCGATATCCTCGGCCTCCGCGTGGGCGCGGGCGTGGTTCACATCGACCAGAACGATTTCCGACGCTTCGCCACGCATGATCAGCGCAAAGGCCGCGGCAGACCCGACCATGCCTGCACCGATGATGCCTACTTTCATGGTGTTTCTCCCTGCCCGCTTGTTCTTGGTTGGCCAGCGTCCTGTTCCGCCATGCGCGCGGCCCATGTCTCTGACCAGCCCCCAAGCGGATGCAGCAGCCCGAACAGTTCCTGCCCCGCATCGCTCAGCCGATAGCCGCGCTCGGCCCGTTCCACCAGGTCGCTGGCCGTCAGCTCCTTCAGCCGCCGGTTCAGCACTGTGGGCGACACCCCTTCGCAGGCGGCCTGCAATTCGCGAAAGGTCATCGCCCCGCGCGACAACTGCCAGAGCGCCCCAAGCGCCCATGTGCGGCCAAGCAGGTCAAACAGCGCCATGATCGGCTTGCCGGATTTGGATCCGCGAACCGGCTGTCCGGGGCGGGGATGGGTCGAGGCCATGGGCGCTCCACTTGCTATTCTTTCCGTATCACATTGACGCTACCGATTGGGTAGCGCATGGATGCTATCCATAGTGTAGCATTCACTGAAAGATTCGCCATGATCCTTTTTCCCGCCCTCGCGGCCCTTATCGCATCGCTCGGATGGGCCACCGGCGCCGTTCTGGCTCAGCCCCCCGCACGGGCGCTTGGCACGTTCGAGTTCACTCGGATTCAACTGCTCGCCTGTTCCGCCATCGTCGCGGCGGGCTGTACGGGGCTTGGCCTGTGGGGCAGCGTCGCGTGGGGCCACTGGCCCGCCTTCGCGGCCAGCATCGTCATTGGCATCCTTCTGGGCAATCTCGCCATGATCGAATGCCTGCGGCTTGGCGGCCCGCGCCGGATGGAGCTGCTGTTGTCGCTCAAAGCCCCGGTCGTAGGACTCTTGGCTTTTGCCTGGCTGGGAGAGGTGCCAAACACCCCCGATCTGATCGGAGCGGCGCTTGCCCTGTGCGGAGTCGCCCTGGCAATCCTTTACGGATCGAACGCGCGCTCGGCCAGTGATCAGACACATGGACGGATGGCAATGATTGTCCTTCTCGGGCTGCTGGCGACAGGGTTTCAGGGGGTCGGGTTTCTGATCGTCAAACCGGCCATGCTGGACGGCACCCCGCCGCTGGCAATCACCGCGATCCGGCTGCTTGGAGCGGCCTTTCTGATCTCCCTTGTGGCTCTTTGGCCCTCACCGGCCTTTCGCAGCCACCGGCCTTTGACCCCCACCCTGTTGGCGCGAACGGTCCTGCCCGGTTTTATCGGCTACGTGGTCTCCTCCTCCTTATTGCTCTACGCCATGTCCGTGATGGACGCGGGCATTGCCTCCGTCCTCGGGTCGCTATCCCCGGTGCTGGTGCTGCCGATCATCTGGATCAAGGAAGGCGTCGCGCCCCGATCGCCCGCGCTGTTGGGGGCGGGGCTGGCCGTAGCCGGTAGCGCCATGATTGTGCTGATCTGAGCCTAACCCAGTTTCCGGCTGAGCCGGTCGAGCATACCAAGGCATTCCTGCATCTGCGAAACCTCGATGAATTCATCGGGCTTATGCGCCTGTTCAATGGACCCCGGACCGCAGACAACGACTGACATGCCCAGGTCCTGAAACAGCCCCGCTTCGGTCCCGAAGGGCACCACCCCCGCGCCATTGGCGCCGGTCAGTTCCATGACAATATCGCGCGCCTCGTTTTCGGTGGCAGGCTCCAGCCCATCCACCTCTCCAATCACCTCGGTGGTAATCCCCGCCTCAGGGTGCACGGCACGCATGGCGGGCAGCAGGATATCCTCGCAGAAGTGCTTGAGGTCTTCCTTCACGAAATCGCCGTCCGATTTCTGCACGGGCCGCATTTCCCAATCGACCCGCGAGCGGCCCGGAATGACATTATGGGCCACGCCCCCCACAAGCGCGCCGGTGTTGATCGTGGTCCACGGCGGCTCGAACCGGCTACCTTCAGGGGCGCGGGCCTTGAGCTGTTCCTTCAGGTCGAGCAGGCGAGAGACATAACGCACCGCATATTCCACCGCGTTGACCCCGTGATCGGGGGAAGACCCATGCCCCTCCAGCCCGGTGAAATGGGTGGAGTATTCGAAACAGCCCTTATGCCCTTCGATGATCCGCATCGAGGTTGGTTCGCCCACGATGGCGATACTGGGCAGGTTCTCGCGCCCCTCCAGCAGCTTGACCAGGGCCTGCGCCCCAAGGCAGCCGGTTTCCTCTTCATGGGTGAAGGCGAAATAGACCGGCCGCCGCGTGGCGCGTTCGGCCCAGACCGGAGCCATGGCCACCGCCGCCGCGATGAACCCCTTCATGTCGCAGGTGCCGCGCCCGTAAAGCCTGCCCTCCGCCTCATGCAGATCGAACGGGTCGGTGGCCCACGCCTGATCCGCCACCGGCACCACGTCGCTGTGGCCCGATAGCAAAATGCCCCCCGGCACATCCGGCCCGATCCGCGCCCAGAGATTGGCCTTGCGTCCGCTCTCGTCGGCGATGATCTCCACCTTTGCCCCGGCCTGCGCCAGCCGGTCGGCGAGAAGCGTGATCATATCAACATTGCTGTCAGTCGAAACGGTGGGAAACCCCACCAGTTCGGCCAGCAACTGGGTCGTCTCGGGCAGGCCGGTCATGGTTTTACGAAGAGCTTGCGCTCCACGTTGCAGAAGGTCTCTGCCGGGCCACTATCCGTGATCAGGATGGTTTCTGTGGTCTCCAACCCCCAACTGTCCATCCACAGCGCCGGCATGAAATGGAAGGTCATGCCCGGTTGCAGCACGGTTTCATCCTCGCCGCGGATCGACGCCGTGCGCTCGCCCCAGTCGGGCGGGTAGCTCAGGCCGATCGGGTAGCCCATGCGGCCCTTGCGCTCGATCCCGTGCTTGGCCAGCACCTCCATGAAGGCGTTGAAGATATCGCGGGTCTGGTTGCCTGCGCGGGCGGCGTTCAGCCCTGCCTCGATCCCTTCCATCTGCGCGGCTTCGGCCCGGCGCATATCGTCCGACGGCGTGCCAAGGAACACGGTACGACAGAGCGGCGCATGGTAGCGACGGTAGCAGCCCGACAGCTCAAAGAACGTAGCCTCGCCTTCGCGCATCTCGTCCCCGTTCCACGTCAGGTGCGCGGCGGTGGCATCGAGCCCCGAGGGCGTCAGCGGCACGATGGCCGGGTAGTCACCCCAGATGTCATCCACCCCGGTGATGCCTGCGTGGAAGATGTCGGCCACCAGATCGTTCTTTCGCACCCCAGGTGCTGCGCGCTCCAACGCGACCCCAACCACCTTCTCAGAAATCTTCGCAGCCTTACGGATAAAGCCGATCTCCTCCTGCGATTTCACCAGCCGCTGCCAGTTCACCAGCGCGGTGGCATCGACCAGCGTCGCATTTGGCAATTCCTCCATCAGAACCGTATGCGCCTTGGCGGAGTAGTAGTAGTTCTCCATCTCCACCCCGATCCGGGCCCCCGCAAGTCCCAACCGAGTGAAATGCTCTGCCAGATCCTGCATCGGGTGATAAACAGTCGACTGGATGTAATGGTCGGAATAGCCATGGATGTTTTCCGCCGCCATCCAGCAGGTCCTCTGCCCGCCAAGCGCATCCATGGACCGGCCCCACCATTCGGGCTCTCCCTCCATCCGCAGGATTACACCCTGATGAACATAGAAGGACCAGCCATCATAGCCCGTCAGCCAGGCCTGGTTCGACGGATCGGTGACGAAAATCGCATCAAGCCCCGCCTCGGCCATCGCGGCCCGTGTCTTGGCGATCCGCCGGTCATATTCCGCCTGGCTGAACGGTGCACATCCCGCTGGCATATCGTCTCTCCCTGTCTGGCTGTCCTGATCACGCTAGGCGATCCGCCATTTACCGCAAGAGCTTTTCCGACATGGAGCTTGCCGAACACGCCAAGATCGGTCAGGACCGGGGCAAGCAAGGGCGAGCTGATGACAAAACTGATCCTGTTCAACAAACCCTATGACGTGCTGTCGCAATTCACCGACAAAGGCACCGAAGGCAGCGCTCGCCGCACCCTGTCGGAATTCATCGACGTTCCGGGGGTTTACGCTGCCGGGCGGCTGGACCGCGACAGCGAGGGGCTGATGGTTCTAACAGATGACGGCAGGCTGCAAGCCCGCATCACCAGTCCTCGCACCCAGACCCCCAAGACCTATTGGGCACAGGTTGAAGGCGCGCCCTCGGAGGAACAACTGGAGGCGCTGCGCAAAGGCGTTTCCCTGAAAGACGGCCCCACGCGCCCCGCGAAAGTGCATCTCATCGAAGAACCCCCCGGTCTCTGGCCGCGCACCCCACCCGTGCGCTACCGCAAGTCGGTGCCGGACGCGTGGCTGGAACTGACCATCACCGAAGGCCGCAACCGCCAGGTCCGCCGCATGACCGCCGCCGTGGGCCTGCCCACCCTGCGCCTGATCCGAACCCGCGTCGGCAAGTGGAGCCTCGACGGCCTCGCCCCCGGCGACTGGCGCGACGCCTCGGCAGAGCTCTCCGCCCCTTCCCCCCGCCGCAAACCGCGCTAAACCCAAAGGGCATGAGCCTGATGCCGGACCCCGCCAACCGCCCCCGCCTACGCCACCTGCCGTGGCTTGCTCTCGGCTGGAGCGCCGTCGCACTTGGCTTCGCGGGGGTCGTGCTGCCGATCCTGCCGACCACCCCGTTCCTGATCCTCGCCGCTTTCGCTTTCTCCAAAAGCTCCCCTCGCCTGCGTCAATGGCTGGTCGATCACCAGATATTCGGCGGCCCAATCCGCGATTGGGAAGAAAACGGCGCCATCCGCCCGCGCTACAAGGTCATGGCCTGCACCGCGATGGCGCTCGTTCTGCTGGTCAGCGTTCTGTCGAGCTTCAGTGGTACGGTCATCCTAATCCAGTTGATCGCCATGGGCAGCGCCGCTGCTTTCATCCTGTCCCGCCCGAACGGTGATTGAGCGGCCCCAAAGCCCCCCGGATTACACCGTCAAAACTCCCTCTGCCGGGTACCTTGAGTCCTCTCAACCCATGCAACATCTGATGCGGCGGGCCAGACCCGGCCAACTCCCATGGCAACGCGGCCCGAGGAGGGCCCCGAAGGGGCTTGACGAGGGCCGCTCTCCGGTCGACGCCGAAGGCGGCGATCCATTATCGGCTCAGCACACGTGCCACCGCATCTTTCCAACCGGCATAGCGGGCTTCACGAGTTTCTCCGTCCATCAAGGGAACAAACTCCCGCTCCAGCGCCCATGTGGCGGAAAAGCCTTCACGATCGGGGTAAACCCCAGCCTTCATCCCTGCTAGCCACGCCGCTCCAAGCGCTGTTGTCTCCAGCACCTTCGGTCGGTGCACCGGCGCGCCGAGGATGTCCGACAGGAACTGCATGGTCCAGTCCGAAGCGCTCATCCCGCCATCGACGCGCAGGATGCTGTCTCCGCCCGCGCCTTGCCAGTCGGCGCGCATCGCTTCCCACAGGTCACGGGTCTGGTAGCCTACACTTTCCAGCGCTGCGCGGGCGAACTCTGCGGGGCCGCTGTTGCGTGTCAGTCCGAAGATTGCGCCTCTGCATTCCGCATCCCAATAGGGCGCGCCCAGGCCCGTGAAGGCAGGCACAAGGTAAAGCTGCTGCGCGGGATCCGCCGCTTCTGCCATGCCTTGCGTCTCGGGGGCGGAGTCAATGATCTTCAAACCATCCCGCAGCCATTGCACCACTGCGCCAGCGATAAAGATGGATCCTTCCAGCGCATAGGTGGGTTTGCCGTCAAACTGATACGCGATCGTTCCCAGCATCCGGTTTTGCGACCGAACAAGCGTGTCACCGGTATTGAGCAATGCGAAACAGCCAGTGCCATAGGTCGATTTCAGCATCCCCGGTGCGAAACAGGCCTGGCCGATCGTCGCCGCCTGCTGGTCGCCTGCAACACCCAAAATGGGAAGCGAGGTTCCCAAAAGTCCCGGCTCGGTTTGGCCAAACTCAGCCGCGCAATCCTTCACTTCGGGAAGCAGGCTCATTGGGATATTCATGAGCCCGCAAATCTCTTCGTCCCAGGCCCCGTCACGGATATTATAGAGTAGTGTCCGCGCCGCGTTGGTGGCATCCGTCACATGGGACACGCCGCCGGTCAGGCGCCAGATCAGGAAGGTATCGACGGTGCCGAAGGCCAGTTCGCCCCGATCTGCCCGCTCCCGCGCGCCATCCACATTGTCCAGGAGCCATGCCAGCTTGGTGCCCGAAAAATAGGGGTCGAGCAGCAGGCCAGTCTTTTCCTGCACTATCTCCTCGTGCCCCGCCTCCCTTAGGGCTGCGCAGCGATCCGCCGTGCGCCGATCCTGCCATACGATGGCGTTGTGCAAGGGCTCGCCGGTTTTGCGATCCCACAGCAGCGTTGTTTCCCGCTGATTGGTAATACCAATCGCCGCAATGCCAGAGGCCGACAGCCCCGCCTTATCCAAGGCCGAGCGACAGGTATCGACGACCGTGGTCCAGATATCCTCGGGATCATGCTCCACCCATCCCGATGCCGGGTAGTGCTGCGTGAATTCCTGTTGCGCAACCGCTGTGATGTTCATCTTGCCATCGAAAACGATGGCGCGGCTTGACGTGGTGCCCTGGTCGATGGCCAGAATGTGGGTCATCGGTTCCTCCCTCTTTCTTGCAATCCTAGCGGGTGCGCATTGCCCCGCAAACCATTCACGTGCTCAAGATCCAATTTCGCCGCGCTTTGCGCGCTGTTCCGCCGTGGCTCTGCCCCCGGACCCTCAAGGCAACTCCTCCAGGCTCAAAGACATTCGGTCACTCAGAAACCGCAGGGCTGGCAACGCGGCCTGACATGAACCGGTCGATGGCGGCGATCTGGTCTTCGGTTAGCCGCAGGCCAAGCCGGGTGCGGCGCCAGACGACATCTTCTGCCTGCCGGGCATATTCGCGCGTCATGAGCCAGCGAAGCTCTGCCTCGGTTAGGGTTGCGCCAAAGTCGTGGCCAAGCTCAGCAGCTGTGGTCGCATCCCCGAGAATGTCGCGCGCCTCGGTGCCATAGTGACGAACCAGGCGCTTGGCCCAGGCCGGGGTCAGGAAAGGATAGTCGGCCAGCAGCCCATTAATCAGGGACTGCACGGCGGATACCGGAAAATCCCCGCCCGGCATGGGCACACCCGCCGTCCAATCGCCTTTTGACAGGGGCAGATGCTGGCCGATCTTTTCCAGCGCGCTTTCGGCAAGCTTCCGATATGTGGTGATCTTGCCCCCGAATACATTCAGCACTGGCGGTCCGTTCGCATCGACCTTCAGCACGTAATCCCGCGTGGCTGATTGAGCTGCGCTGGCCCCGTCGTCATAGAGCGGACGGACCCCGGAATAGGTCCAGACAACATCCTCGCGCGTGAGCGGCTGCTTGAAGTAGTTCGATGCGAAAGCGCAAAGATAATCCTGCTCTTCACCAGTGCAGACCGGTGCGACGGAGGGGTCCGTGTGGTCCAGGTCCGTGGTGCCGATCAGGGTGAAATCCTCTTCATAGGGAATGGCGAAGATGATCCGCCCGTCTTCGCCCTGAAAGAAGTAGCACTTGTCGTGATCATACAGCTTTCGCGTCACGATATGGCTGCCACGCACCAGCCTTACATTTTCACGCGAGTTCACGCGGATCTTTGTCTGGATCACGTCGCCCACCCAGGGGCCTGCCGCGTTGACCAGCATCTTTGCCCGCACCGTCCGCTGACCGCTTTCATCCTCCAGCATGATGGACCAGGCATCCCCGTCTCGGGCCGCGGACAGCACCTTGGTGCGCACCATGATCTTTGCGCCACGCGCCTCGGCGTCGCGGGCATTCAGAACGACCAGCCGCGAATCCTGAACCCAACAATCGGAATACTCGTAGGCCTTGGCGAAACGGTCCTGCAAAGGCATGCCTTCCGGTGCGGTCCGCAGATCGACGGTTTTCGTCCCTGGCAGAATCTTGCGTCCGCCAAGATGGTCATACATGAACAACCCAAACCGGATCAGCCAGGCGGGGCGCCGTCCACGCATCCAAGGCATGACCAGCCCCAACAGCCGGGAGGTGGGCGTCGTGCTCTCGAACCGCATGTCCTTGTGGTAAGGCAGCACGAAGCGCATCGGCCAGCTGATGTGGGGCATGGCCGAGAGCAGGACTTCGCGTTCTTTCAGCGCCTCCCGCACCAGCCGGATCTCAAAATATTCCAGGTAGCGCAGCCCGCCATGAAACAGCTTCGTCGCGGCCGAAGAGGTGGCTGACGCGAGGTCGTTCATTTCCGCAAGCCCGACGCTCAGACCCCGGCCCGACGCATCCCGTGCGATGCCGCAGCCGTTGATTCCGCCGCCAATGATGAAGAGGTCATATTCCTCGGACATGAGAGACTCGCCTTTCGAATTACGCGCGACTCCTGTCACTTCATGTTCGTTTTGTCAATTTTCATGTTCGATATTCTTCGCTTCCCGACGCGAATTTCTTCGTTATAAGAAACAGGAAGGAGTTCTCATGCCGATCACCCCCCGCCAATCCGATATTCTGAACCGCGCTCGCAGCGATGGCCGTGTGATGGTCGACGACCTGGCGGAGACCTTCGGCGTCACCGTCCAAACCATCCGCCGCGACCTGACCGAGCTATGTGACGCGCGCCTTTTGGACCGTATCCATGGCGGCGCTGTTCTGCCCTCGGGGGTCACCAATATCGGCTATGAGGATCGCCGCCGTCTGAATGCGGATGCCAAGGACGCGATCGCCCGCGCCTGCGCCGCCGAGATCCCCAATGGCGCCTCGCTGTTCCTGAATATCGGCACCACGACCGAGGCTGTCGCACGGGCATTGCAGAGCCATAGCGGCCTGATGGTGGTGACCAACAACATGAACGCGGCGCAGATCCTGGCTGGCAACCCGTCATGCGAAGTGGTGCTGACCGGAGGCACTCTGCGGCGGGCGGATGGGGGCCTCGTGGGCGATCTGGCGGTGCAGACAATCCGCGCCTTCAAGGTAGATGTGGCCGTAATCGGGGCCTCGGCGCTCGATGCGGATGGCGACCTGCTCGACTTCGACATTCAGGAGGTGCGTGTCGCCCATGCGATCCTGCAACAGGCGCGGCAGGCAATTCTTGTCGCAGATCGAGGCAAGCTTACACGCGCGGCACCAGTTCGCATTGGATCACTGACAGATCTGGATATCTGGGTGACAGATGCAGAACCGCCCGCAGCGCTTTGCACCTTATGCGACGAAGCCGGAACCGAGATCAGGGTTGCTGAACCCGCGCAATAAGCGCTTCGACCTCGATTGCAATCGCACCAACGATCAGGGCCACACCCTCCGCATTCGGGTGGATGCCATCTGCCTGCATCATCGCCTGCACGTCAGGGGCAGTCACAACCGGCGCAAGGAAACTTTCCACGAAAAGCGTGCCGTGTTCCGCCGCCAGCTCTGGATAGATCGCATCGAACGCCGCCTTGTAGTCAGGTCCGTAATTCAAAGGGGCCTCCATGCCGATCAGCAGCACCTCAACCCCGGCCTCCGCCGCAGCGTCCAGAATACCCGCGAGGTTCGCGCGCGCGGCCTCGGGCGGCAGCCCGCGCAGCAGGTCGTTGCCGCCAAGGGCGACGATCAGAGCTTGCACATCGTCCGTCAATGTCCAGCCGATGCGCGCCAGACCGCCCGCCGTCGTATCCCCGGACACGCCCGCATTGATCAGCCGCACCTCATGGCCCCGCGCCTGCAACCAAGCCTCCAGTTGCGGCACGAAGCCCTCATCGACGGGCAGCCCGTAGCCCTGTGTCAGGCTGTCGCCAAGGGCCGCGATCACCACCTCATCTGCCCATGACGGTGCGGCAGATAGGCCAAGGGCCAGCACAGCCGCCTTGCCCAATCCCCGCCATCCCCCATATCCAAAGGATAGCCGAGCTCGGAGCCATTTCATGACGTCCCCCATTCTGTCCCTCACCGATGCAACCCTGACGCTCGATGGCAATGCCGGCAAAGTCGAGATCCTTCGCGGGATCACGCTGTCGGTTGAGCCAGGCGAAACGGTGGGGCTGGTGGGGCCGTCTGGATCGGGCAAGTCGTCTCTCCTCATGCTGCTTGGCGGGCTGGAACGGGCCACGGGTGGCGTCGTCTCGGCCCTTGGCAAAGATCTGACGCCGATGACCGAGGATCAGCTTGCGCGCTTTCGCAGGGACAATATGGGCGTGGTCTTTCAAAGCTTCCACCTAATTCCCACGATGACTGCGCTGGAAAATGTGGCGACGCCCTTGGAACTTGCTGGTCGCAAGGACGCGTTTGAAAGGGCCAAACAGGAACTGGCCGCCGTCGGCCTTAGCGACAGGATGCATCACTATCCCGGCCAGTTATCGGGGGGCGAGCAACAGCGCGTGGCCCTGGCCCGAGCCGCCGCACCGCGCCCGCGTATCCTGTTGGCAGATGAACCGACCGGAAACCTGGACGAGGCAAACGGGCGTGCGATCATGGACCTTCTGTTTGACCTGCGTGACCGACATGGTGCGACGCTGATCATGGTCACACACGCGCCCGAACTTGCGGCACGCTGCGACAGGGTGATCGGCCTGCGCGACGGGCGGTTGGACCTATGATCCCGGTCGACAAATATCCGGTGATCGGGCAGGTGACACGCAGCCCGGCCGGACGGCTGACCCTGACGCCTGATCAGGATCTGATGCGCGAGGGCATTCTTTATCTTGTCGAACGCATGACACCGACCGACCAGCGACTGGCGGTGCCCGGCGGCATGTTGCGCTTTGCGGAAAGCGGCCGGCTTTTCGCCATGCTGGCCCGCGCCCTGCCCGAATGCCATGCGGCCTTGCACGAAGGGGCCATCATCGACGCGCGGTTCCGCGACTGGCCCGACCTGATGGCCGCCGCCTTTACGGTGCAGGAGATTCAGGACCGCCGAGCGCCACCGTGGAACTGGGGGCGCCGCAGATGAGTGCCGCAATCCGTATCGCCTTGCGCGACCTGCGTGGCGGCCTGCGCGGGTTTCGTATCTTTCTGGCCTGCCTGACGCTTGGTGTCGCGGCGATTGCCGCCGTGGGCTCGGTCAGGCAAGCTGTGCAGATCGGCCTGGAGGAAGAAGGCGCGCTGATCCTTGGCGGCGATGCCGAAATGACCTTCGTCTACCGCATGGCAACCGAGGCCGAGGCTGCGTGGATGAACCGGGTCGCCCTGGCCGTATCCGAAACGGTCGATTTCCGATCCATGGCCGTGGCTGAGGTGGGCGGCGAAACCGTACGCGGTCTCACGCAGTTGCGCGGCGTTGACGGGCGCTATCCGCTCTATGGCGAGGTCGGGCTCGATCCGGCGATGACCATCGAGGAGGCGCTTGCGACAACCGACCTGCCCGGCGCGGTGATGCACCGGACGCTGATTGCACAGATGGGCTTGCAGATGGGCGATACCGTCAATTTTGGTCTGCAATCCTTCGAACTGCGTGCGGCCTTGACAGATGAGCCCGACATGGCGGGTGGCAATTTCGGCCCCGGCCCTCGCACTCTGGTCCGGCTGGACGCACTGGACGGCTCTGGTCTGCTGGCCCCCGGCACGCTTTTCGACAGCCAGTATCGCCTTGCCCTGCCCGAAGGCACCGACCTAGCCGCGCTGGAAACCGAGGCGCGCGCGCTTTTTGCGGACACCGGACTGCGCTGGAAGGATGCCCGCAACGCTGCCCCTGCCCTTGGCCGGTTCGTGGACAGGATCGGGGCGTTCCTTGTGCTGGTCGGGTTGGCTGGACTGGCTGTGGGGGGCGTCGGTATTTCCGCCGCTGTGCGCAGCTATCTGACGGGCAAGACCGAGACCATCGCCACACTGAAGACGCTCGGGGCGGATCGGCGCACCATCTTCACCGTCTATTTCCTGCAAATCGGCGCGATGACGGTGCTTGGTCTGGCCCTTGGTCTGGTCTTGGGCGCGGTCCTTCCGCTTGGGCTTGCCCCCCTGATCGCCGGGTCGCTGCCGATCCCGGCCACATTCGAGCTGCATCCCGGCCCGCTGGCCGAAGCCGCAGTTTATGGTGCTCTGGCCGCGTTGATCTTTACCCTTTGGCCGCTTGCGCGCATTGAGCAGGTCCGCGCCGCCGCCCTGTACCGAGAGGCTGCGGGCCTGTCCCGCCATTGGCCGCGCTGGCCGTTCCTGTTGGTCATCGCGGGGCTGGCGGGGCTGCTTGTCTCTCTGGCCGCGTGGCTGTCCGGCATTCCGCGCCTTGCGCTATGGTCCGCGGCTGCGATCCTGTCCGCCCTGGTGATCCTCGCTCTGGCCGCAAGCCTCTTGCGCTTGCTGGCCCGCAATCTGGCCCGCCGCGCCCACGGCCGCCCGGCGTTGCGCCTGGCGCTTGGCGCTATTGGCGCACCGGGGTCCGAGGCCACCAGTACGATCCTGTCGCTCGGGCTTGGCCTGTCCGTCCTGGCTGCAGTGGGCCAGATCGACACCAACCTGCGCGCCGCGATCCAGCAGGATCTGCCCCAGGTCGCCCCCGCCTTCTTCTTCGTCGACCTTCAGCCCAACCAGATCGAGCCTTTCCTGACGGCAATGGAAACGGACCCGGATGTGACCCGCGTGGACAGTGCACCGATGCTGCGCGGTGTGATCACCCGGATCAACGACCGTCCTGCGGCAGAAGTCGCAGGCAATCACTGGGTGATCCGCGGCGACCGGGGCCTGACCTACCGGGCCGACGCGCCACCCGCGCGTGAGATCACCGAAGGCGCATGGTGGCCCGAGGATTACGATGGCCCGCCACAGATGGCCTTCGCGGCAGAGGAAGCTCTGGAAATGGGCATTGGCCTTGGCGACACGATGACCGTGAACGTCCTTGGCCGCGACATCACCGCGACCATTGTCGCGCTGAGAGAGGTCGATTTTTCCAATGCCGGGATCGGCTTTGTCATGACGCTGTCGCCCAATGCGCTGGCCGGGGCACCGCACACCCACATCGCCACTGTTTATGCAGACCAACAGGCAGAGGCCCGCATTCTTCGGGAAGTGGCAGGCATTGGCCCCAACATCACCGCGATCAGCGTCCGCGATGCGATCGACCAGGTTGCCCGTGCGCTGTCTGGCATTGCCGCAGCCACATCATGGGGCGCGGCGGCGACGCTGCTGACCGGCTTCATGGTGCTGATCGGCGCGGCGGCAGCGGGCGAACGGGCCCGCGCCTACGAAGCCGCAATTATGAAAACCCTCGGTGCCAGTCGCACAGGCATTCTAACGAGCTTCGCTCTGCGATCTGCCATGATGGGGGCGGCGGCAGGCGTGGTCGCAGTGGCGGCGGGTGGCTTGGCCGGTTGGGCTGTGACCCATTTCGTAATGGAGAGCGACTTCGCCTTCCACCTGCCCTCTGCCATCGCCATAACCCTTGGCGGTGCAATGGCAACCCTGCTTGCCGGTCTCGTGTTTGCGTGGCGCCCCTTGGCCGTGCGTCCCGCCCGGATCCTGCGCAGTGAGGGCTGAACTGGCAAACTGTTGCCGCAGGCAAACCATACCCTCTTGTTTTTCATGCCCTTCCAGCGCAAGTGCTATACATGATCCGCCGCCTCCGCAGCATATTGACCCGTCCAAGCAGCGACCAATCCCCCGCCCCGGTGCGGGATGCCCTGCCACACCCAGAGTTTTCGACTTATGTTGTCGGCGATCTGCATGGGCGTGCGGACCTGCTGGAACGGGCGCTGGACCGGATTGACGAACATGTGGGTCGCACCGGCGCGCGAAATCCGCAGGTGGTCTTTGTCGGGAACTACATTGATCACGGTCCGGAAAGTGCCGCCACCCTGACCCGAGTTTGGGAACTGTCCAAGGAATTGCCGCAGAACGTGACCTGCCTAATGGGCAATCATGAACGCATGCTGCTGGATTTCCTCGCCGACCCAAAGACACGCGGCCCCCGCTGGCTGCGGTCCGGTGCGCGCCCGACACTGGAAAGCTTTGGCCTGCATACCAGCCAACTGGAACCGGGCTGCGCCCCCGATCTGTTTCGACAAGAGGCGCTGGCGCTTCGCGCGCATGTGGCCCCGGCGCTGCTGGACTGGCTGGAAGAACTGCCACTGTCGTGGAACTCCGGCAATCTCTGGGTTGTTCACGCAGCCGCCGATCCACAGCACGCCATGGACAGCCAGTCGCCTCGCGTTTTGCTTTGGGGGCACCCCGAGTTTGACACCCGCCCCAGGTCAGACGGCGTCTGGATCGTTCATGGCCACACCCCCGCCGAAGCGCCGGTCAGCACCGAAGGCCGGATCTGCGTCGATTGCGGGGCGTGGGAAACCGGGCTGCTCTGTACGGTCGCCGTCTTGCCCGATGGCCGGTTCGAATTCCTTTACGCCTGAAGCGGCGCGGTTTTCTTAACCTTGCGGCGGCTAGCAGCGTGGACAGACGTACCCTGCTGTCTCTACACTCCTTTCATCTTGGTTCTTGAGTAGTGAGTGCCGCCGGTGAAAGACATTGGCGAACGTGATTTCCTGACCCCAGGCGACATTGAAGCGCTGGTTCATGACGTGTTCCTGCGCGCGGGCCTTGCCGAGCTTAGCGCAAGGGCCATTGCCCGGTCTGTTCGCTGTTCGGAATCCGCAGGCCAGCGCCGCCTTGGTCTGGGGCTGGTGCCGCAAATGGCGGAACATCTGCGGTGTGAACGGGTCAATTGTGCCGCCGCGCCGCGCTTGTCCGATGCCGGTCTCGCCGCCCTGCTGGTGGATGCCGATGGCGGCTTTGCATGCCCCGCGGTCGAGGCCGGGTTGAATGGCCTTGTTGCGCGAGCTCTGGAATTCGGCATCGCGATCCTGTCTATTCGCAACGCCTATCCGGTCGGCTCTGGCCTGCCCTTTCTGGACTATTGCGCGGCGCACGGGCTGGTTGGGATCGCCAATGTGTCAGGACTGGTGGTGCGCGCCGCCCCGAACGGCAACCTTGTGCTGGAGATCGAGCCGTGCAGCCTTGGTCTGCCGCAAATCACCACGACAATGCCGCTGCCCGTGGTCCCGGACCGGGACATATCCGCAACCGCTGCGCCACTGTTCGAAGGGCCGGTCGGGCCGCCGTTTCGGCTGTCTCACAGCTTTGTCGCCATCCGTCCCAACATCTGGCCATTCCCCCCCGACGCCAGCTCTGAACCCGCCGGGCAGATCCAGAATTCCGGTATCGCTGTGCCCCCCGTCCTGCTAGAAAAGATCATCAACGCCTGAGGCACACCCGCCCCGGGCACCGGGTGACAAGAGGATATGAACGGCGTTCTCAAAGGTGTTTCGATCCGGGGGCTGGAGGTGTTCGAGGCCCTCGCGCAAACCGGCTCGGTCGGCGAAGCTGCTCGCCGTCTGGGGATGAGCGCGCCAGCCGTGTCTCAGCAGCTCAAGAACCTCAACACCGCTGTCGGCATTCCGCTGGTCGATCAGGGCCGTCGCCCGATGACGCTGACCCCGGGGGGGCGCCAGTTCCTGCGTCATGTGGAGGCAGCGCTAGGGGCCCTGCGCACCGGTCAGCGCGACCTCACATCGCTGGATTTGTCAGATGTTTCTTCCCTTCGCATGGGGATCATCGAGGATTTCGAGAACGAGGTCACTCCGACGTTGACCGCGCGCCTTGCCGAAACAATGCAGAACTGCGTGTTTTTGCTGAACACCGGGGCCAGCCACACCTTGCTGAACCGCGTCACCCGGAACGAACTTGACCTGGCGATTTGTGCGGAAGGCCGCGAAAACCCGCCCGGCGCGGCGATCCATCCACTGCTGGATGATCCCTACATCCTGGCCATGCCCAAGGGCACGCATCTGGCAAACGGTCTGGAGGGGCTTTCGCATCTGCGGTTCCTGCGCCGCGATCAGGCGCAGGTTATGGGCCGCCAGATCGAAGATCTTCTGAAGCGGCAAGGCCTGTCCATTCCCAATCGGTTTGAACTCGATTCCAATCAGTCGATCAGCGCCCTTGTCGCCGGTGGCCACGCCTGGACCATCACCACGCCGCTCAGCCTGCTGCGCGGTGGCCGCTTCCTCGACGGGATAGACGCGCGCGCCCTGCCCTTCGCAGGCTCATCGCGCCGGATCTCCCTTTGCGCCACCGGCGATTGGTCGGGCGACATTCCTCGCCAGATCGCGGCCATCGCCCGCGATCTCATAGAGCAGCATTTCACCGAACGCGGGCTCGACCTGATGCCCTGGCTGCGTGGATCATTTCGAATTCTGCCAGAAGAATAGCCTCGGACGATTCCTGCCTGATCCCCGTGTGTTCCGGGGCAAGCAGGCGGGAATACCATGTTGTCGAGGCAGGGAATTTGATCAGATAGAAAGCAAAACCACTAAACACGGTGGCGCATCGACAGATGGGTATCCCCGCAAATAACTCAAAAATAATGATTTTTTCACTATTTTGTAAAGATATTTACAATCCAAGCCCCGTCATTTGAAAATCAGTTACAGAACCCTGAACAAACACAAGCTAACAGTTCTCGATCTCACGAAATTTTGTAAGGTTCGTGTCAGGGGAAACGCAACATTTGCACCCTCTTCGGCGCATACCGACGACCCGGCAGGAGGAAACCCGGATCGTCAAAAAAACCGAAGTAACGGTTGGGGGAGGCTAACCAGATCACACAGCCCATCCGGGCCCCGCTCAGGAACCGCCAGACAGTGACTGGCCCCTCAGCGAATATGCAGGACACGTGGAAAGCATCTGTTTTCCGCCCAGGTTCGACGTGTCATTTGTTAGGGACCAGAACCGAAACTCTTTAAGGGAGAGACCATTGCCCAACGATACGAACATGATGCCCGACCTTCTGCCCGGCGCTCATATCGACCCCGTCAAGTATGAAGAGATGTATGCCGCCTCGATCAACGACCCCGAGGGGTTCTGGGGCGAACATGGCAAGCGCATCGACTGGATCAAGCCGTACACCAAGGTCAAAAACACCTCCTTCGAACATGATAACGTCCAGATCCGCTGGTACGAGGACGGCACTACGAACGTGTCGGCCAACTGCATTGACCGTCACCTGGCAACCCGTGGCGACCAGACCGCGATTATCTTCGAACCGGATGAGCCGACCGACGAAGCGCAGCACATCACCTACAACCAGCTTTCCCAGGAAGTCGGCCGTTTCGCCAACGTCTTGAAAGAGCTTGGCGTCGGCAAAGGCGACCGCGTCGTTCTTTATCTGCCGATGATCCCCGAGGCCGCCTATGCCATGCTGGCCTGTACCCGTATCGGCGCCATCCACTCCATCGTGTTTGCCGGGTTCTCGCCCGACGCGCTTGCTGCGCGCATCAACGGCTGTGACGCAAAGCTGGTGATCACCTCCGACGGCGCCCCGCGCGGCGGACGTGTCACCGAGCTGAAGGACAACGTCAACAAGGCGCTGCTGCATTGCGGTGACGACGTTCAGTGCCTTGTGGTCAAGCGGACCGGCCAGCAGGTCGCCTGGCGCGAAGGCCGTGACCATTGGTACAACGAGCTTGCCGAGCAGGTCAGCGCCTACTGCATGCCGACCGAGATGGGGGCAGAAGATCCTCTGTTCATCCTCTACACCTCCGGCTCCACTGGTCAGCCCAAGGGTGTGGTGCACACCACCGGCGGCTATCTCGTCTACGCTTCTATGACGCACCAATACACGTTCGACTATCAGGACGGCGATGTGTTCTGGTGTACCGCCGATGTGGGTTGGGTCACCGGCCACAGCTATATCGTCTATGGTCCGCTGGCCAATGGCGCGACCACGCTGATGTTCGAAGGTGTGCCGACCTACCCCGATGCTGGCCGCTTCTGGGAAGTCTGCGCCAAGCACAAGGTCAACCAGTTCTACACCGCCCCGACCGCCATTCGCGCGCTGATGGGCAAGGGGACCAGCTTCGTCGAGAAGCATGATCTGTCCAGCCTCAAGCTGCTCGGCACCGTGGGTGAGCCCATCAATCCCGAAGCCTGGAACTGGTACAATACCCATGTTGGCAAGGGCAAATGCCCGATCGTCGACACCTGGTGGCAGACTGAAACCGGCGGCCACATGATGACCCCGCTGCCCGGCGCTCATACGCTCAAGCCCGGCGCGGCGCAGCACCCGTTCTTTGGCGTCAAGCCGCTGGTGCTGGAGCCCACCTCTGGCGAGATCATCGAAGGCAATGGCGTCGAGGGCGTGCTGGTCATTGCGGACAGCTGGCCGGGCCAGATGCGCACCGTCTATGGCGATCATGACCGGTTCGTGAAAACCTATTTCTCGGACTACAAGGGCTATTATTTCTCGGGTGACGGTTGCCGCCGCGATGCCGATGGCGACTACTGGATCACCGGCCGCGTCGATGACGTGATCAACGTGTCCGGCCACCGCATGGGCACCGCTGAAGTCGAAAGCGCACTTGTGGCACACGAGACCGTGTCCGAGGCCGCCGTTGTGGGTTACCCGCACCCGGTCAAGGGTCAGGGCATCTATTGCTACGTCACGCTGATGAATGACGAAACCCCGTCCGATGAGCTGAAGAAGACGCTCTCTGACTGGGTCCGTCAAGAGATCGGCCCGATTGCCAAGCCCGATGTCATCCAGTGGGCCCCCGGCCTGCCCAAGACCCGGTCCGGCAAGATCATGCGCCGCATCCTGCGCAAGATCGCCGAGAACGACTTCGGAAGCCTTGGCGACACTTCGACCCTCGCGGATCCGTCGGTGGTGGACGATCTGATCGCCAACCGGGCTGAAAAGTAAGGACGCGTCATGACCACTGACACCATGACACGCCCCGTCAACCTGATCCTTCTCGGTCCTCCGGGCGCCGGGAAGGGCACCCAGGCCCGCATGTTGGAAGAGACATTCGGCCTTGTGCAGCTGTCCACCGGGGATCTGCTGCGCGAGGCGGTTACCGCTGGAACCGAGGCCGGACAGGCCGCCAAGGCGGTGATGGAGAAGGGCGAACTTGTTTCCGACGAGATCGTCATCGCCATCCTGTCCGACCGTCTGGACCAGCCCGATGTGGCCAAGGGCACCATCCTTGATGGGTTCCCCCGCACCGAAGCTCAGGCCGGGGCGCTCGATAAACTGCTGGCCGAACGCGGCCAGAAGATCGACGCCGCCATCAGCCTTGAAGTGGACGACGAGGCGATGGTTGCCCGTGTATCCGGCCGCTACACTTGCGCCGGTTGCGGCGAAGGCTATCACGACGAATTCAAGCAGCCCGCCACATCGGGCACTTGCGACAAATGCCAGGGCACCGAGTTCAAACGGCGCGCTGACGACAATGCCGAAACGGTGCGCACGCGCCTTTCGGCATACCACGCCCAAACCGCCCCACTGATCAGCTACTACGCCTCGCGTGATGCGCTGACGCGGGTGCCCGCTATGGGGGATATCGACGAGATCGCTGCCAATCTTGGCAAGATCATCGGCGGTGTCACGAACGGGTAGCACGAAATTCGCCGGCGCCTTGCTGGAGGGGCGGCGGCGATAAAAAGACCTGGGCCAGTCGGGAGGGCAGGTTCGGGAAACCCAATCGAAGGGAGAAACCTCATGGCTGACTCGCCATCTAACAACGAATACTGGTCGGCGAACATCCGTCTGGTCACCATCTGCTTGGTGATCTGGGCGCTTGCGTCGTTCGGCTTTGGCATCCTTCTGCGCCCGCTGGTCAGCGGCATCGCAGTGGGCGGCACTGACCTGGGCTTCTGGTTTGCTCAGCAGGGATCCATCCTGGTCTTCCTGGTGCTGATTTTCTTCTACGCATGGCGCATGAACTCGCTCGATAAGCAGTTCGGCGTCGACGAAGAATAAGGACGGACCGACCAATGGATCAGACTACCCTTAACTTTATCTTCGTGGGCGCGTCCTTCGCGCTCTATTTCGGCATCGCCATCTGGGCTCGTGCCGGATCGACCTCGGAATTCTACGCCGCTGGCCGCGGCGTGAACCCCGTTGTCAACGGTATGGCGACGGCTGCTGACTGGATGTCGGCCGCTTCGTTCATCTCGATGGCAGGTCTCATCGCCTTCACCGGCTACAACAACTCGCTCTTCCTGATGGGCTGGACCGGCGGCTACGTGCTGATGGCCATGCTTCTGGCGCCTTACCTGCGCAAGTTCGGCAAGTACACCGTGCCGGAATTCGTCGGTGACCGCTATTACAGCCAGAGCGCACGCGTTGTGGCCGTTGTCTGTCTCATCGTCATCTCGACCACCTACGTGATCGGCCAGATGGCGGGTGCAGGCGTTGCGTTCTCGCGCTTCCTGGAAGTGGAAAGCGACACTGGCCTGATCATCGCGGCCTGTGTGGTTGCCGTTTACGCCGTTCTCGGCGGTATGAAGGGCATCACCTACACGCAGGTTGCTCAGTACTGCGTGCTGATCATCGCCTACACCATCCCGGCAATCTTCATCTCGCTGCAGCTGACCGGCAACCCGATCCCGGGTCTGGGTCTGTTCAGCTCCATGAACGAAGGTCTGCCCGGTGGCGTCGAAGCCGGCGTTCCGCTGCTGACCACCCTGGACGGCCTGCTGACCGACCTGGGCTTCAACGAGTACACCGCCACCACCAACCCCTGGCTGATGGCTCTGTACACCCTGTCGCTGATGATCGGTACCGCGGGTCTGCCCCACGTGATCATCCGCTTCTTCACCGTGCCGAAAGTGGCCGACGCTCGCTGGTCCGCCGGTTGGGCGCTGGTCTTCATCGCGCTGCTGTACCTGACGGCCCCCGCCGTGGGCGCAATGGCCCGTCTGAACATCATCACCACCATGTGGCCGAACGGTGTTGAAGGCGAAGCCGTGGCCGTCGAAGACCTGCCGGACTGGTTCCGCACCTGGGAAGTCACCGGTCTGCTCGGTGTTGAAGATCTGAACGGCGATGGCCGCATTCAGTACTACAACGCTGGCTCCGAATCCGGTGCAGCCCTGGCCGAAGCACAAGGCCTGCAGGGCAACGAGCTTGTCACCTTCAACCGTGACATCCTCGTTCTGGCCAACCCGGAAATCGCACAGCTTCCGGGCTGGGTGATCGGTCTTATCGCTGCTGGTGGTCTCGCAGCCGCCCTGTCCACTGCGGCAGGTCTGCTTCTGGCCATCTCCTCGGCGATCTCGCACGATCTGATCAAGTCGACGATCAACCCCAACATCTCGGAAAAAGGCGAGCTTATGGCCGCCCGTATCTCGATGCTGGTCGCGATCGTTGTGGCAACCTACCTGGGTCTGAACCCGCCGGGCTTCGCAGCTCAGGTGGTGGCGCTGGCCTTCGGTCTGGCAGCAGCCTCGCTGTTCCCGACCCTGATGATGGGCATCTTCTCGAAGCGCATCAACTCTTCGGGTGCAGTTGCCGGTATGCTTGCTGGTCTGATCTCGACCTGTCTGTACCTCTTCCTGTACCTGGGCTGGTTCTTCATCCCCGGTACCGCGATGCTGGACAGCAGCCAGTACCTGTTCGGCATTCCGCCGACCCACTTCGGCCCGATCGGTGCGCTGTTCAACTTCGGCGTCGCCTACCTGGTGTCCAACGCAGGTGCAGAACCGCCGAAGGAAATCCAGGACCTGGTGGAATCGGTTCGTATTCCGCGTGGTGCCGGCGCAGCCGTCGACCACTAAGGGAACGCCCAATCCCAGGGCCTGCGACACCGCAGGCCCTGTTCAAAACACCGGCGCATCCCGACAGTCCGGGGTGCGCCACTTCCTTCCGGGGGAACCCGTTCCATGCCTCAGTCGATCCGAGAATTCCTCGCCCATACCCATCCCTATGACAGCCTGCCCGCAGACGCGCTGGACAGCCTGGCAGATGCGGTTGAGGCGCGCTCGATCCCGGTCGATAGCCAGATCTACGGTTATGGTGAACCGCTTGAGGCCCTCTACCTGATCATTCGCGGCCGCGTGGACATCACCGACGAAACCGGTGCCGTCCTGTCCATTCTCGGCCCTCGCAACACATTCGGCGAACGCGGCCTGATGCGCGACGGCCTGGCCGTCACCTCGGCCCGCGCCGAAGAGGAAACCGACCTCATTGCCATCCCTGCCGCCGTCTTCAAGGCACTGGTGGCGGATCACCCAGGCGTCGCCCGTTTCTTCGACCGAACCCGCCCCGCCCGCGCCAAGCGGCAAGATCTGGCCACCATGCAGCTGGCCGACATGATGACCCGCAATCCGCGGCAGGTTGCCCCCGACACCCCTATTCTGGCCGCCGCACAGGACATGCGCGATCATGGAGTTTCGTCCCTGATGATCACTGAGGGCGAGGCGCTGAAAGGCATCGTCACAACCCGCGACCTGACCAACAAGGCGCTTGCCCAAGGGTTGCCCCATGACACACCCGTCAGCCAGGTCATGACTGCCGATCCCGTTGCCCTGCCCCCCTCCGCGCTTGTCTCGGACGTGCTGCACGCGATGGTCGAACGGCGCATCACCCATATGCCCGTTGTCGAAGGCGGCAAACTGGTGGGCATCCTGACCCAGACCGACCTGACGCGCTTTCAGGCCACGTCCTCCGCCGCGCTGATCCGAGAGATTGCCGATGCCAAAAACTGTGCGGACCTGGCCCGGATCGTCGGACGCATCCCGCAACTGCTGGTACAGCTCGTCGGGGCCCATAACGCCCACCATGTCGTCACAAGGCTGATCACCAATGTGGGCGATGCCACCACGCGCCGCCTGCTGGCCATGGCCGAGGACAAGCTGGGATCGCCGCCTGTCCCTTACCTGTGGCTTGCCTGCGGGTCGCAGGGACGGCAGGAACAGACCGGCGTCAGTGACCAGGACAATTGCCTGATCATAGACGACGCGATGCAGCCCGAGCATGATGCGTACTTCAAGGCACTGGCCAAATTCGTCTCGGATGGGCTCGATGCCTGCGGTTATTTCTATTGCCCCGGCGACATGATGGCGACCGCCGAGCGTTGGCGGCAACCGCTCAGCGTCTGGCAAAGTTATTTTCGCAAGTGGATCGCCAAGCCCGATCCCGAGGCGCAGATGCTGGCCAGCGTCATGTTCGACCTGCGCCCAATCGGCGGCGACGAAAGACTCTTTGTCGATCTTCAGGCAGATACCCTGAAGAACGCCGCAGATAACTCCATCTTCGTCGCGCATATGGTCTCAAACTCGCTCAAGCACACGCCGCCGCTTGGCCTTTTTCGCGGCTTTGCCACCGTGCGCTCGGGTGAACACAAGAACACCATCGACCTAAAGCATAACGGCGTAGTTCCCATCGTGGATCTGGGCCGCATCTACGCCTTGCAAGGTCAGTTGCCCGTCGCCAATACCCGCGCCCGGCTGGAAGCCGCGATCGAGGCGGGAAAGGTCTCCCCCACTGGGGGGCGCGACCTGCTCGATGCCTATGACATGATCGCAGAAACCCGACTTGAACATCAGGCCGCGCAGATCCGCCGGGGCGAAAAGCCCGACAACTTCATGCCACCTACGGACCTGTCGGATTTTGAACGCAGCCATCTGCGCGACGCCTTCGTCGTGGTCAAAACCATGCAATCCGCCGCCGGCCAGGGCCGTGGCATTCTGAGCTGAGGAGCACCCCCCGCACATGTTCTGGACCCTTCTGACCGCCTTCGTCGCAGGTTTTGCCGGCGCCGGCACCGGTTTCGCCCTGCGCCATCTAAGCGGCAAGCGCCTGCCCAAGGGGATCATTCCGGTCGCGGCCGGTATCGCCATGATCGCCGCGACCGTGGGGCTCGAATACGGCTGGTACCGCAATGTGCTGGACACGCTGCCGGAAGACACTCAGGTCATTTCCGAACGCACGCAGCAGGCCTGGTATCAACCCTGGACCTTCGTCAGCCCCTGGGTGCGAGGATTCATTGCTCATTCACCTTCCGAAACGGTGGAAACGGCAGCAGGGTCCGGCGTTCAGGCGGTGCAGATCCGCATCCATGAACGCTGGCAGCCAGAGGTCATCCGCCCGATCCTTGTGGATTGCACCAATAACCGCCGGGCTGACGTCAATTCAGAAACCCAGTTTGCGGATGACGGACAACCCACCAATACCACCTGGCTAGAGGTCGGCGCCACCGACCCGATCCTGCAATCTGTTTGCGGCGGGGGGGCCGCGAACTAACCCGTTTCCGGCAGGGGGCGACGCGCGACCGCCCCACCCGCCACGCACCGAAGGGGCAAGGAGGAGGCCCCAGCCAAATGTTCACCCAACTATCCCTGCGTCTGCGCATCTTCCTGTTTTTCGCCTTTCTCGCCCTCGCGACCTCGGCCCTTGCCATCGCAGGTCTGACGCTAGGCTATATCCGTTTGGGCGAAGACCATGCCCTGTCGGCCTTCGTCATCGCCGGGCTGATCGGCGTCGTGGCCATTTTTGGCCTGACCACATGGGTCTGGGTGCTGTTCGACGAAAACGTCGCCCGCCCGGTGGAACGCCTGGCCGCTGACATGCGCGCCCGCGCCCATGCGGATGTGGAGCGGGAGATTGACCACGCCCCCGCGCGCTATCTGGGCGATCTGGGCACCGCAGCTGCCGCCGTGACGCAGAACCTGACCGAAACCCGCAACGCCATGGCCATGGCCGTGGGCCGAGAAACCGCGCGGCTGTCGCTTGAAAAGTCCCGGCTGGAAACCCTGCTGGCAGAGGTTCCCGATGGCGTCCTGTTTTGCACACCCGATCATTCCGTGGTGCTCTATAACGCCCGCGCGGTCGAGATCCTTGGCCATAGCGAGGCGCTCGGCCTCAACCGCCCAGTCCGTCACCTGCTGATGCCGGGTCCAATCCTGCAAGCCTATACCCGCCTGCTGGACTCGGGCGAAACCGAAGGCGCCGACATCCTCTGCGCCACCCGACGCGGTGCCCGCCTGTTGGAGGCGCGCATCCGCCTGCTCTATCTCGAAGGCCAGGAAACCAGCGGTCCGGGCTACGTGCTGTCTCTGCGCGACGTGTCTAAAGACCTCAAGGTGCACGCCGAACGCGCCACGCTTCTCGACCGGCTGATCGATGCTGCCGACACCGCCCTGCCCGCCTTGCCGGAGCCGCAGAAATCCGTGCTGTCGCAGACCGTCTCGGATATTGCCGCCCGCAAGGCCGCAACCGACACACTATGGTGGCCGATGGAGGCACTGCCACTCGGCGATCTTGGCACCGCCCTTCGCGCCCGGCTGGCCCGCAAGGATGTGGCCCTGTCCGTCGAACTGCCCGCCCGCCGCATCCGCGCAGATGGCTACGCGGTTACCCGCCTTCTGGAACGTCTGGCGCTTGGCTGGTCCGGCAAGGGGGCCACAGCCTTTACCCTGCGCCTTGCGCAACTGGGCGATAGCGCCGTGACCCTCAGCCTCGAATCCAAAGCCCCCGCACCGGACCGGTCTGACCTTACCGACTGGCTCTCAGCTCCGCTGTCTCCCGGTTTCGCATCATTTTCGGGTGGGGACGTGCAAACGACCCACGGCACCCGCGTGACTTTGGGCGAGGGCGCAGAGGGACGCGCCGCTCTGCAATTCTCGCTGCCTCTTGCCACGCCAAAACCCGCGCTTCCCGCGCGCCCCATGCAGTATGATTTTGACCTTCTGCATGCCGACCTGCCGAAAGAGCTGTCGCAAGCGCCGCTCAACAAGCTCAACTTCGTGATCTTCGACACCGAAACCACCGGCCTTAACCCTCAGGTAGACGAGATTTGCCAGATTGCTGCTGTGCGCGTCGTGAATGGCCGCATCCGTGCGGGCGAGCGCTTTGACATGCTGGTCGATCCGGGCCGCAAGATCCCCGCCGCCTCGACTGCCGTTCATCACATCACCAACGATATGGTTCAGGGCGCACCCTCGGTGCAGGAGGCGCTGACCCGCTTCCACCGCTTTGCAGATAACAACGTGCTGGTGGCCCATAACGCGCCTTTCGACATGGCCTTCCTGCAACGGCGCGAAAACGAGATCGGCCTGCGCTTCGATCAGCCCATTCTCGACACGGTGCTGCTCTCTGCCATTCTCTTCGGCCAATCGGCAGAACACACGCTCGACGCGCTCTGTACAAGGCTCGCCATCACCATCCCCGAGGAAGATCGCCACACGGCAATCGGCGATGCCATCGGAACGGCCGCCGCCTTCGCCAAGATGATTCCGATGATGGAAGCGGCAGAGCTGCCTACATTGGGGGCAACCATCGCCGCCTTCGACCGTCATGCGCGGCTGATAGGCCATCTCAATTGACCAGCGGCCACGGGCCAGATCCTCTATAAGACAAACCGGAGACCGACATGGCACGCGAGCCCCTCTACAAAAAAGCCGAAACAGAAATTCTGCGGCGTATCACATCGGGCGAATGGCCCGAGGGCATGAGGCTCGGGAACGAGTTTGAGCTGGCGGAAGAATTCAAAGTCAGTCAGGGCACCATGCGCCGGGCGTTGATGACGGTCGAGGCTATGGGCTATCTCAACCGCAAGCCCGGTCGCGGCACCGTGGTTGCAGTGCCCAAAGCGGCAGAACCAGCCGCTCCCCCCGACTTGCGCAGGCTGTTTTTGCCCAATGGCGACCGCTTGCAGCTGGAACCTTTCCGCGCAAACCTGACAACCCGCGCGGTCGAAGGCACGGAACGCGATTTCTTCTCTGGCCCTGTACATGCGCTGACCCGCACGTTGAAATGCGGAGGCGAACGCTTCGCGTTGGAGGAGATTCTGATCGACGCAGCCGCCGTGCCGGAGATGGAGGAAGACCAACCCGTGGAATTCCTCAACCTGCTCCACGCACTCAACCTGCCGACAGCAACGCTGGAGGATCGTCTCCATGCAGAGGTGACCAGTATGAGCGCATCGGTCGCTCTGGCCTGTGACCGGCACACCGGCCTCCTCTGCCTCACCCGCATTGCCCGAGACAGCGCCGCCAAGACCCTCGCTGTTCAGACCCTGCGTATGGCTGGTCCCGCCAACTACCGGATTCGCCCCGCCTGAGGCTGCTCCTCTGCTTTGCCCAAATACCCCCGGCCGGAGGCACCGCGACCGGGAAATCTGGCACATGTTCCCACTGGGCGCGCGCGTTCCTCTTTTCCGTGGCAACGCGACCTGACGAGGCCTCCCGCGTAAGCGGGGGGTTGAGGCAGGCCGCTCCCGGGTCGATGCCGAAGGCAGCGAAACCGCGTGTCCTATGCACGAGGGGTGCACAGGGGGTGTACGCAGGGCGCCCCCCCTGTTCTAGGCAGATGACAAGGGCCGGGTCACCCCGGCCATCGCGCCTCAGATCCCGTCGATACAAACATATTTTGTATCGAGATAATCAGCCAGTCCCTGGCTACCGCCTTCCTTGCCCATACCGCTTTCCTTCACCCCGCCAAAGGGCGCTTCCACGGTGGTAATGAGACCCGAGTTGATCCCGATCATCCCGTATTGCAGACCTTCGTTCAGCCGGAAAGCACGAGCAAGATCAGAGGTATAGGCATAACAGGCGAGCCCATACTCGGTGTCGTTGGCCATCGCGATGGCCTCTTCCTCGGTCTCGAATTTGAACACTGGCGCCAGCGGTCCGAAAATCTCTTCCTTCGCAAACATCATGGCCTGCGTGGCGTGTTTGATTACCGTGGGCTCAAAGAAACTGCCGCCATTGCCATGCCGCGCGCCACCCGTCGCGACCTCGCCACCTTTCGCGGTTGCATCGGCAATGAATTCCTCAACCTTTTCAACGGCATCCACGTCGATCATCGGCCCTTGTTCGACACCAGGCTCAAGCCCGTTGCCAACCTTCAGCGCAGCGGTTTTCTCCACCAGCTTGGCGACGAACGCATCATAGATGCCGGACTGAACATACATCCGGTTGGCACAGACACAGGTCTGTCCCGCATTGCGGAACTTTGAGACCATCGCCCCCTCAACCGCCTTGTCCAGATCAGCGTCGTCGAACACCACAAACGGCGCGTTACCGCCCAATTCCATCGAGACTTTCTTAACGGTATCAGCGCTTTGGCGGATCAGCTCCTTGCCGACCTCGGTCGATCCGGTGAAAGTCACCTTGCGCACCACTGGGCTGTCCATCATCGCGCCCGCGATCTTGCGGGCAGAGCCCGTGACCACGTTCACCACACCCTTGGGAAAGCCCACCTCCTCCGCCAAAGCGGCCCAGGCCAGGCCCGAATAAGGTGTCGCCGTCGCGGGTTTCGCCACCACCGTGCAGCCCACGGCCAGTGCCGGACCGATCTTGCGCGCCAGCATCGAAGACGGGAAGTTCCAGGGCGTGATCATGCCGACCACGCCAACAGGATGGTGAGTCACAAGAATGCGACGACCGTTCACGCCAGCGGGCACGATTTCTCCCTTGGCGCGGCGTGCTTCTTCTGCGAACCACCGGACATACTGCGCGCCAATGGCGATCTCCCCCATGGCTTCGGCCAATGGCTTGCCCATCTCGACGGTCAGGAGTTCAGCCAAGTCCTTCTGGTTGTCCATCAGGGCATCATGCAGCTTCCACAAGAGGCCGATGCGGCTCATCAGGTCCATTGCTGCAAAACCGGGGAAGGCGGCTTCTGCAGCGGCAATCGCACGCTTGGTTTCCAGGTCGCCCGCGTTAGGGATTGTGCCGATCACTTCGCCCGTCGCCGGGTTGGTCACGTCGATAGTGGCCCCGCTATCAGCCGCAACCCACTGACCATCAATGTAATTTCCCTCACGCAACCAGGTCTTGTATCCGCTCATCTTAAGTCTCCATCAGGATTGGGCCGCCATGCGGCTGGCCACGTCCAGCATTCGGGCCGAAAAGCCCCATTCATTGTCGTACCAGCCAAAGACACGCAACATGCCGCCCTTTGACCGTTTGATCTCTGGCCCCGCCACGATCAGGGACTCGGGCCTTTGCCGCAGGTCTGACGATACAAGCGGTTTGTCGGTATATCCAATCACACCCCCCGATGAGGCCAGAAGCGCGCGCGCGTCCTCGGCGCTTGGGCGGGCACGGGCGATGACCGCCATGTCCACGCAGGATACGCTGGCCGTGGGCACCCGCACAGCCGACCCGGTGATCCGCCCCGCCAGATGCGGCAGAACGATATCCACCAGTTGCTCGGCGCTCGTGGTTGTTGGCACCATAGACAGCGCGGCGGCGCGGCTCCGGGCAGGGTTGGCCATGGGCATGTCCACTGTCGGTTGACTGCCCGTATAACAATGCACCGTCGTCATCAGCGCAGTTTCCAGCCCGTAGGCATCATCCAGAACCCGGGCAAGCGGTGCCAGCGCGTTGGTGGTGCAGGACGCGTTGGATACGATGCGATGTTCAGCTTTCAGCTTTTCATCGTTCGCGCCGAGGACAATTGTAAGATCCGCATCCGGAGAGGGCCCCGATACCAGCACTCTTGCGGCCCCGGCCACCAGGCCCTGTTCGGCAATCGCACGATCCTGGGCACGGCCTGTGCACTCCATCAACACATCCACACCCGAAAGATCCAGGGCTGACAAGTCCTGCTGTTGCGTGAAGGGAATGCGTCGTCCGGCGGCGATCAGCGCACCCGGCTCTGTCGTCACGCCCCCCGGAAAAGGACCAAAGACACTGTCGAATTCGAACAGATATGCGCAGGTGTCCAGAGAGGCGATATCGTTGACGCCCACGACCTCAACGTCGGGCCACACGTCGGATGTGAGCCAGGCGCGCAGAACCGACCGGCCGATCCGCCCGAACCCGTTTATCACGACCCGTGTCATGCCCGCTCTCCCATGCTGAAGGTGCGCGCAGTCATGCACGGGCGCGAGGAAGGTTCAAGGCATGCTCTGTACGGTTTTGGTGCGGCACCGCACCCCGACCTATGCAAAAGTTTCGCAAAGGCTCCTGTAGGCATGCTTTAGGCCCGCAAGGGTCATGGTATCGCGGTCGCAAAACTCGATCCCGACCCCATGCCCCGATAGAGCAAGGGCATAAAGCGTCGACCATTGAGAACCATTTACGACCATGACAAGGCCTCTCCGCCAATAGCTTTGCGCACTGGCAAGCTCCATCCCGATCAAAAGGCCCTTCAGGCGCGACTTTGCCGGGTCGCTGTCGAACCTGGCCTCAAGAAGATGCCGGGGCGTCAGCTCCGGGGTGTCCATTGCGTTTGATACCGCCGCCCTGAAAGTGGCTTCATGCACTGCCGGTCCCGGAACGGGCAAAGAGCCCCTGTCGGCCTTTGGAGCCAGGAGCTCTGCCAGCTCCGCCGTCATGAACGGCATCAAGCAGGACACTTCGCCCTGTTGTACGCCGACCCACTGGGTGCGCTCGTCGGGAATGCAAAGCGCCCCGGAATAGCTCGGCATCTCGGTAACGACACCGCGAATAAGGCTGTCATGAGTCAGCAGCGCCCCCTTCCCGACGGATTGCTCAAGCCCCGGTACCGCGTGGAGCATCAGGCGGCTTTCTTCGGTTTCGAGCAACCACGGAGAAGCCTCTTCCGGGCGAAAAGGCGGAGAATATGCCGGGATGGAGGCGAGTTTCTGTACACCTGAAAGCCCACCAACAACGACGGGCGTTTGATCTCGGATCAGCCAAGGTCGCACAAGTTTTAGCAAAACGGCTTCAAACGCGTCGATAGCCACCTGTGCAAGCCCCTGCGCAGAGCGCACTTTCATCAGGACCGAACCGTGCTGGTCCATGGCCCAGGCCTGCATTCCATACTCAGACCAGTCCACCGCAATCCAATGCGGTGCCGCATTGTTTTCACTCATACCACTTATTCCCCCACCCGTTTAAAGGGGCATCACAAGACAAACATCTTTCTGCCAATCATTTTCTTCATTGTTCTTATGAAGATATTTATTCGACGTCGACATATTTGTGAAGGAAGCGGTCAATTTGGTTCGCGCAATCTTAGCTAAAACCACAACATATTACTTAATAAAGCAAGCATCTCCACCCAATGAGCAATAGGAATTCTGACTTCCTATGAAAGTCTTCCACGCTGATTTCCCGGCGGCACCCCAAAATGAGATTTATAGGTGCGGGCAAAGTGCCCAGAGCTTTTGAACCCACAGGCGAAAGCAACTTCGGTAACTGGCATTTCTGTCTGCAACAGCAGGTGCCGTGCTTTCTGCAATCGGATATCAACCTGATACTTCTTAGGAGAACAGTTTAAATAGCGCCCAAACAACCTTTCCAACTGGCGCACGGAAATCCCTATTTCCGAGGCTATTTCCGAAGGTGAGATCGGGAATTCAACCGTTTCATTCATTCGGCGAATGGCATGGGTCAGATGGCTATTGCGAATGCCGTGTCGGGCCTGGAAGGACACGCGCTGTTCCGCGCTCGCATCGCGGACAGTGTTGTAGACCATTTGATCCGCAACCTCGGCGGCAAGGGTTTCGCCGTGCCGCGCTTCGATCAGATGCAGCATCAGGTCAGCGGTGGCCGTGCCGCCCGATGCCGTGACAATCCTTTCGTCCGCCACGAAGACGCTGCGCTGAAGGTTCACGTCGGGAAATTCCTCCATGAAAGCGTCGTGGTAATCCCAGTGGATCGCGGCCCGCATCCCGTCCAACATCCCTGACCGCGCCAATATCCATGTGGCTGAGCACAACCCTCCGATCTTCACGCCTTTGCGCGCCTGCTTTCGGATTCCGTTCATAAGACCGCGGGTGGCCCGCGTTTGCACCCCGATCCCCGACAGGATGAACAGTCGATCAACGGCGGGCAGCTCGTCCAATGTGCAATCCACCTGGCTGACGATCCCGTTCGAGCAGGTGACAGTGGGGCCTGTCTCGGACGCCAAGGTCCACTCATACAGCGTCTCGCCACTGATCAGGTTGGCAATGCGCAAGGGATCAACAGCACAGCCAAAGGCCATGTGGGTCAAATCCTCTACCAATAGGAAACCGAAGTGTTCAGGGCGTGGCATCGTCATGTCCTCAGGATAGCTCAGGTTTGGCCTGAACACGTTTTGTATGCAATATGTATTTTCTTTGCGCACGATCTTTGCTAGGCAGCTCGGGCAAAGAAGGAAACCCCGATGCCCGATTCGACGCCTAGCCCCAAGGATACCTGCTATCTCGCCCTTAAGACCGCGATCCTGACGTTGGAGCTTCAGCCCGGCGCCGATCTGGACGAGGCGAGCCTGAGCGCGGAATTCGGCCTGTCGCGCACGCCACTGCGGGAGGTGCTGCGGCGGCTGGCAGGCGAGGGATATGTCGATCTGCGCCTCAATCGCGGGGCGCGTGTGTCCGAGATGTCCCACACCACCCTGCGCGATTTCTTCCTCGCCGCCCCGATGATCTATGGCGCGATCCTGCGTTTGGCGGCTGAGAACGCGACGCCCGCACAGATAGAGAAGCTGAAGACCACACAAGCAAGGTTCCGCAAGGTTTTGCAGCAAGGGTCAGCCCGCGACCGGGCGCTTGTGAACAACCGTTTCCACGAGATCACCGGCGAAATGGCGGGCAATGTCTATCTGCTGCCATCCTTTCAGCGCCTGCTGATCGACCATGCCCGGATTTCCATGACCTTCTACCGTCCGCGCGACGAGGCCATGGCCCGCAATGTTGGCGAAGCCGCCGACCAGCATGACCAGATCATCGCCGCGATCGAGGCGGGTGACGCCGAAAAGGCTGCCGCGCTTGCGATCGACCATTGGAACCTGTCCCGCCACCGCATCGAGCTGTTCGTGATGCCGGGCGGGCTCGACCTGCCGCTTGGTGCGCCACCGCGCGCCGTTACCGCCTGAGGAGAGGCCCATGACACCCATCTTCCGGTTCGAGGGGATTTATACGCCCGTCGTGACCCCCTTTCTGGACGACTTCTCGGTCAACTGGGACGCACTGGCTGACGTGATCGACAACCTGATCGAGGCGGGGGTCCACGGCCTAATCTCCGGCGGGTCCACCGGCGAGAACTATGCGCAGACAGTCGAGGAACGGCTGGAGGTTGCGCGCTTCACCAAGGATCGCATCAAGGGTCGCCTGCCGCTGGTCGTCGGTACCGGGGCAATGATGACGCCCGATTCCGTGGCGCTGGCGACGGGTGCGAAAGAAATGGGCGCGGACGCGCTGTTGCTGGCTTCACCGGCTTATTCTGTGCCGACCGACCGCGAAAACGCGCTCAATGCGCTGGCTATAGACAAGGCCGCGAACCTGCCGGTGATGCTCTACAACTATCCCGGCCGCACCGGCACGATGATGGGCGAAGAATTTCTCGACCGCGTGGGCCGAAGCCGCAACTTCTGCGGCATCAAGGAAAGCTCTGGCGATATTAACCGCGTGCATCTGCTGGCCCGCGACTATCCCCATATCCAGCTTGGCTGCGGCATGGACGATCAGGCGCTGGAGTTCTTCGCCTGGGGGTCGCGGTTCTGGGTCTGCGGCGGGTCGAACTTCCTGCCTGCCGAGCACATCGCGCTCTACAAGGCCTGCGCACTGGAGGGGAATTTCGACAAGGGCCGCCGGATCATGTCGGCAATGATGCCACTGATGCGGGTGCTGGAACAGGGCGGCAAGTTCATCCAGACGATCAAGTATGGCGTGGACCTGAACGGGATCACCACTGGCCCCATGCGCCCGCCGCTCAAAGGGCTGAACAAGGACGACAAGCGCGCGCTGGAACAGGTGGTCGGCGTGCTGAAGCGCACCATTGCGCAGATCGAGGCGGAGGGCTGAGACATGGACCTGCTGACACGCGACGAATACAAGGCGCTGGCCGCCGAGATGGACTTCCCCAATGCCGCCTATATAGACGGGGCCTATCGCCCGGCGATCTCGGGCAAGACCTTTGCCACAGTGAATCCGGCTACGGGTGAGACGCTGACCGATGTGGCCGCCTGCGGGGCCGAGGACGTGGATTTCGCGGTAGCAAAGGCGCGAGAGGCCTTCGACGATGGCCGCTGGTCGCGGATGCATCCCAGTGACCGCAAGGGCATCCTGATCCGCTTCGCCAAGCTCCTGACCCGGAACGCCCGCGAACTTGCGGTGATGGAAAGTCTCGACAGCGGTAAGCCGATCTTCGATTGCGAGACGGTCGACATCCCCGAAACCATCAACTGCATCAAGTGGCACGCAGAGGCGATCGACAAGATTTACGATCAGGTCAGCCCCGCCTCTGACGATCACATCGCCATGGTGGTGCGCGAACCCATCGGGGTTGTGGGCCTTGTGCTTCCGTGGAACTTCCCGCTTTTGATGCTGGCATGGAAGATCGGCCCGGCACTGGCCGCGGGCTGTTCGGTGGTGGTGAAACCTGCCGAGGAAACCTCGCTCACCGCGCTCCGCGTTGCAGAACTGGCGACCGAGGCGGGCCTGCCGCGCAGCGTGTTGAACATCGTTCCCGGCAGCGGGCCGGAGGTGGGTGAACCGATTGGCCGCCACATGGATATCGACGCGGTGTCCTTCACCGGCTCGACCGTCACCGGCAAACGCTTCCTGTCTTATTCCGGCGAATCCAATGCCAAGGAAATCACCCTGGAGATGGGCGGCAAGAACCCCGCCATCGTGATGGATGACGCGGAAAACCTCGACCGGGTTGCCGCGCATGTGGTGAACGGCGCCTTTTGGAACATGGGCGAGAATTGCTCGGCCTCGTCGCGGCTGATCGTCCACAAGGATGTGAAGGCAGAGTTGCTGGAACGCATCGCCCATCACGCACAACACTGGAACACTGGCGATCCGCTGGACCCGGAAACACGGCTTGGCGCTTTGGTCTCCGAGACGCATTTCAACAAGGTCTGCGGCTATGTTGAGAAAGCGGACAGCTTCGTCATTGGCGGCAAGGCCGAGGGCGGCTTCGTCGAGGCCACGGTGGTGGAGATCCCCGGCAATGATCACGTGCTGGCACGCGAGGAAATCTTTGGTCCGGTTCTGTCCGTCATCACCGTGGACAATTTCGACCAGGCGATCCGTGTGGCCAATGACACTGATTACGGCCTGTGCGCCTCGCTCTTCACCGCCAATGCCAAACGTGCCATTCGCGGCGCGCGGATGCTGCGGGCCGGGACAGTGACCGTGAACGGCTTTGGTGAGGGCGATGCCACCACCCCCTTTGGCGGGTTCAAGCAATCGGGCTTCGGCGGGCGCGACAACGGCATTCACGCCCATGACCAGTACACACAACTGAAAACCATCTGGCTGGATCTGTCGGATGACGCGGATGAGGCGGTGGAGTGAGCGCACATCACGCCCGGCGTCTGCCGGTTCATAAGGGGCCGGCCGCGTGGTCAGCCATCCTGCCGGGGCAACCTGCCCCTGTGCCGCTCACGGACAACATCACCGCCGATGTGGCGGTTGTGGGGGCGGGCTTCGCAGGGCTTTCGGCGGCGCGACGGCTTTTGCAGATCGACCCGTCGCTCAAGATCGTGGTGCTGGATGCAGGCCGCGTGGCCGAGGGCGCGGCAGGCCGCAATTCCGGCTTCATGATCGACCTGCCCCATGACCTGGCCTCTGATGACTACGCCGGGTCGGGCGACGACCGCACGGTGACCGCGCTCAACCGGCAGGCCATCGCCTTCGCCTTGTCGGCGGCCGAGGACTACGCCATTCCCCACGACTTCGCGGCCCCCGTGGGCAAGGTGAACGGGGCGGCAAGCGCGGCAGGCCATGCCCATAACGAAAGCTACGCGCGCCACCTGTCCACGCTTGGCGAGGCGTCCGAGATGCTCGACGCCGAAGAGATGGAGGAACTGACAGGGAGCCGCCACTACCTCTCAGGTCTCTACACGCCCGGAACCGTAATGCTGCAACCGGCGGGCTATATCCGGGGGCTGGCGGCGGGGTTAAAGCCCCAACTGCGGCTACATGAAACCTCCGCCGTCTCTGGCATCGCACGGATCGGCAATGACTGGCATGTCAGCACCACGCATGGTTCCGTCACCGCGCCCAAGGTGATCATGGCAAATAACGGACAGCTCGAAAGCTTCGGCTTCGCACGGCACAGGCTGATGCACATCTTCCTTTATGCCTCCATGACGCCGGTTCTGCCTGATGGCGCAGTCAAAGGTGCCGATAGGTGGGGCGTGACCCCGTCCGACCCCATGGGTACCACCATGCGCAAGATCAGCGGCATTCAGGGGGGCAGCCGCATCGTGACCCGCACGGCGGCCAGTTTCAAACCCGGAATGGTGGCAAGCGACGCGGCGATGAAACGTGCCCGCCGCATCCATGATCAGAAATTCAGCAACCGCTTCCCCGAACTGCAGGGGATGGAGATGGAATACACCTGGGCCGGGCACCTGTGCCTCAGCAGGAACAGCGTCTCGGTGACTGGGGAGCTGGAGGAAGGGCTATTTGCCGCCTGTTGTCAGAACGGGCTCGGTACGGCGCGCGGCACGCTCACCGGCATGGGCGCGGCAGAGATGGCTATGGAGGTGGAGACTGATATTACCCGCGCCTTAAGGGCAGACCCGGAACCCACTCGCCTACCTCCGCGCCCGTTCTCGGATATCGGGGCCAACTTGTACCTGCGCTGGAAGGAGTGGCGCGCTGGCGCGGAATAGAGCTGACCTTCAGCGACCGGACTCTTTTTCTGTGGGCCCAAGAAACCGGTCCACGATTGCCTGTGTCACTGTCTTGACGGCGTCCCGCGCCTCCTCCGGCTCGGCCCCGGCGACATCCAGCAACGCTGTCATGGCCTCGATCCCGGTTGCAAGTGACAGGGCGCGTATCAGCTTTTCTTGCCGCGCCACCGGCACCCCCCCGTCATCCTGCGACAGAGCTTGACGATACATGCTGATGCGGCGCGCGCCACGTCGCATTCCCTTCGCGTCCGTGGCAGACACCGTTAGCGTTCGCCCGAGGAACTGGCGAAACCCCGCCTCGTGAGCAAGGGCGAGGTCTAGAAAGTAGAGGTTTATCGCAATCAAGCGGGCACGCAGGTCCTCTGCGCCATTCGCAATCTCCTCGTAGGGCTTCACCTCGATATCCAGCATCGCCTCTGACACCAGAATGTCGGGGTCGGAAAAATACCTGTATGCCGTGGCTTTCGACACACCATGCCGTGCCGCAGCGGCTGCCACGGTTATGGGCTCGCCCTCCCGCAGCAACTGACGGGCACCATCAAGGATCGCCCGGCGCGTCCGCGCTTTTTGATTTGGCCTAACGTCGCTCATTACTCTCTCAAACATTGCTATAGTGACGATTTGTGAGACTATTGTCTCATTATGAGATATGTGTATCATTAAGATCAGAATCAAGCAAGAGGAAACACCCCATGACAAATCGCGCGAGAACATTTAACGTATTGAATATTCTGATGAACTTCCACGCGTTCCCGAACGAGGTAGATGGAAAATACTGCTTGGTAGAATGCTTGGTTCCCGTCGGTGCAGGGGCACCCCCCAATCACCACGCAGGGGAAACCGAAGGCTTCTACATCCTGGACGGACAGGTTGGCTTTATGATCGACGGCAAGGAAATCCTCGCGCAGAAAGGGGATTTCATTTCCATACCGGACGGGGCCGTACACGCCTTTCAGGCGGTTGGCGAAGCGCCCGCCAGGCTGCTGATCCTGAACAGCCCTGGCCACATGCACGCCGATTTCTTTACTGGGATCGGCACCGCCCTACCAGAAGGGCAGACGGACCTGCCGCCCCCTTCGGAACCGAACATTCCGGCAGTGATGCAAAAGGCAGAGGCTGTTGGAATGACCATTCTGCCCCCCGCGTGACCGCATTGCAGATACACAGGCGCAGCCCGTTTAGCGCGCCACCGGAACAACACGTCGGCGGCGCAGCGCGATAAGGTTCGACACGAGCAGCGCCCCGATCACCACCGCGCCCCCGAACAGCGCCCAAATGCCGGGATCTTCACCCACCACAGCCCAGACCAGCAGCGGCGCGAGAACGGATTCCAGCAGGATCAGCAGCGCGACCTCGGCAGAGCTCAGGTAACGGGGGCCGAGGACCAGCAGGCAGGAAGACGCCCCGATTATTGCCCCGTGGGCAAGGAACAGTGGCCATTGCGGCGCGAAGGCCGGCAATGGGTCCGAAAGCGTCGACATCATCAACGCGGCAAGGAAATAAGCCACCGGAACCGCCGGGATCATCGACGTATTGCGCAGCTTGCGAACCGCCGTCAGCGCGGCAGCGAACGAGGCAGAGGTATAAACCGCCCAGAGATCGCCCTTCCATGACGCCAGCTCGTTCTCGCCCGAGCCGTAGGCGATGATGCCAAGCCCCACCAAAACAGCTGCGATGGTCCACAGCATCCGCCGCGTAATGGGCTCGCCCAGAAAAACACGGCTGAAGAGCGCCGCAAATATCGGCATCGAAGCCAGGATGAACACCACGTTGGCCACGCTCGTATGGGCCACCGCCATGACGAAACCCGGCGCGGTGGAAGCCAACAGCAGCGTATAGAGCACACCCGGCCAGCCGGTGCGCAAGACGGCGCGAAATCCGCTGAGGCCCTGAAAGATCAGAACCGCCGCAGTTACCAGCAGTCCCGCGAACAAGCCGCGCCAGAAGACGATCACCGTAGGCTCGGCCTCGATCAGCCGCACGAAGAGCGAATCCGGCACCACCAGCAGGACGCCGCAGGTGGTGATCAAAAGGCCCTTTAGGTGATCGGTCATGATCAAGACAGAGCGGGAAAGCGCGCGGGAAGTAAAGCGCTTAGAGGGTCTTGCACACCCGAAGTGCATCGTAGACTGTCGCGTGGATATTGCGCCCTGCCACCGCGTCGCCGATCCGGGCCAGCAGGTAGCGCCCGTCTGGGTTCATCTGCTGGAAAGGGTCGGTGCCCGCGATCATGGCCGCATGGTCAAGCTGGCCAAGGTTGGATGAGCCTTCTTTGAGCGCGTGATAAAGCGCGTTCGAGGGCGTCAGGCCATGTTCCACCACGATATGATCCACCTCACGCGTGACGGTCTGACCGGTCAGAACGTGGCGCAGCGTGGCAATGCGTTTCGGGCCATCCACTGCGACGCGGGTCAATTCATGCAGGCAGGTCATCCGCACCCCGTCGCTTGCCAACTGGCGCAGCGCAACTGCGGAGGTTGTGGGGCCCATATCATGCAGTACGGAACGATCGGGGGTCAGCAGTTCCACTGTGCAACCCATCTCTGCCAAGGCATCGGCGGTGACAGCGCCTTGTTGGTCGCCCCCTTCATCCAGCAGCAGGACCATACCCGAGGGTCGCGCCGCACCGGACAGCACATCCCAGGACGACAGGGTCAACGCCCCACCCGGAATCGCTGGCGGTTCGGGCCAGCCTCCGGTGGCAATGACGACTGCATCGGGGGCTTCTGCCAGAACGTCCTCAGCCTCGGCATAGCAGTTTAATCTGATCCCCACGCCGAGCCGCTCCACTTCGGTGATCAACCAGTCGGCAACACCCCGTACCTGCCGCCGCACCCGCCCCTTGCAGGCCAGCAACAACTGCCCGCCCAAGCGATCCGCCGCTTCCATCAGAACAACGTCATGTCCGCGCAGCGCCGACACGCGGGCGGCTTCCAGCCCGCCGGGACCACCACCAACGACGACGACCTTTCGGCGCGTACCAGAGGGCGCGATCACATGAGGCATTACCGCTTCGCGCCCTGTCGCTGCATTTTGCCCGCAAACGGCGGGTTTGCCTTGGTTCACCCGGTCGACGCAGGCCCCAAGACCGACACAGGGGCGAATGCGTTCTTCCTCACCGCGCATCAGTTTCGCCACCAGGTGCGGGTCGGCGATATGGGCGCGGGTCATGCCGACAAGGTCGACATGGCCCTCACTCAGCGCGTGGCGGGCGGTAGCGAGATCAGCGATGCCACCCGCGTGGATCACGGGCAGCCCCGTCGCCTGCCGGATACGACCTGCAATCGACAGATGTGGTGCAGCGGGCATACCCATGGGCGGCACCCACCCGGCGAGACCCAGGTCGTCATAGGGCGCGCCCGCGAGGATGTTTAGGAAATCCACCTGCCCCGTGTCTTTCAGGGCGCGGGCCACGGCGAGGCATTCGTCAGGGGACAGACCAGCGTCCTGCAATTCATCGCCCGTCATTCGAATGCCAAGGATCATCCCCGGCCCCACGGCGGCGCGCACCGCCCCCAGAACCTCCAGCGTCAGGCGCAGGCGGTTTTCAAGCGACCCGCCGTAGTCGTCCTGCCGGTCATTTACCAAAGGCGACAGGAATTGCCCCAGAAGATGCGAATGCGACAGCAGCTCGATCCCGTCGAACCCGCCCTCCTGACAGCGGCAGGCGGCGGCGGCGAAATCCTCCACCACACGCGCCATGTCCTCCCGCTCCATCACCTTGGGAAACGCCCGATGCGCCCGCTCGCGCCGCCCCGACGGGCCGATCACCGGCAGCCAGTGCCCGTCGTCCCAAGCGGTGCGCCGACCCATATGGGTGATCTGGCACATGATCGCCGCCCCATGGGATTTCACCCCGTCCGTCAGCCGCCGGAACCACGGCACTATGCTGTCATCGCCTGCGTAAAGCTGCCCGAAGACCGAAGGGCTGTCGGGTGCGATATTGGTCGATCCCCCGACCATGGTCATCCCGATCCCACCCTTCGCCTTCTCCTCGTGATAGAGCCTGTAGCGGTCGCGCGGGTGGCCGTCCTCAACAAGGTTCGGGGCATGGGCGGTCGAGATGATCCGGTTGCGGATCGTCAGATGGCGCAGCTGGTAAGGTTCCAGCAACGGGTCGGCCATGGTGTCAGAACTCCTGGTTCAGGGCGTCGGCCGCCGGGATTTCGCGTTCTCGCCGGGCGATATAGTCCAGAAGGGCCTCGTTCTTGGCTTCGTCCAGCCGAGGTTCTTCATATTCTCGCAACAGCTTGCGGGCGTGCGTAAGTGCGCGGGCCGTGATCTCTTGCGATCCTTCTGCAACCCATTGTTCGATGGAGTTGTTGTCGAACAGCTCCGGCATGAAGAAGGCCCGCTGAAAATTTTCCTGAGTATGCGGGTGGCCAAGGTAATGCCCGCCGGGACCAATATCAGAGACCGCCGCGATCCCCTCGTCGAAATCGTCCCACCGTGGTCCTTCTGCCATCCGGTAAGCCATGGCGCATTGCTCTGCATCCACCACGAACTTGGCCACGGAGCAGTGCATTCCGGCCTCGTTCCAGCCCGCCGAATGCCAGATGTAATTCGCGCCCGAGTGCATCACCGCCGACAAGGTCGTCGCGCTTTCATAGCCTGACTGCGCGTCGAAGGTCTTGGCCCCGCCAAGCGTGTTCGAGGTGCGCCAGGGCACACCATAGTGCCGCGCCATCTGGCCGATCATGAAATTCATCAGGCTGATCTCTGGCGTGCCTGCCATAGGTGCCCCGGACTTCATGCTGACGGTCGAAAGGTAGTGACCGTAAATCGCCGGGCAGCCGCGCCGGATCACCTGCGTGTAGGCCAGCGCCGACAGCGCCTCAGCATTCAACTGCGCAACAGCGGGCGCAACGGAGGCGGGCGTGTTGGCCCCACCCAGAACGAAGGGGCTGCAAAGGACCGGCTGGTTGCGCTTACAGAACGCCCGCATCGCGCCCAACATGGTTTCATCCCAGACAAGCGGGCTGTTGCCGTTGCAATTACCGGTGGTGACGGGGTGGGTTTCGAGGAAGTCATCCCCGAACAGGATCGCGCACATCTCCATCACGTCTTCGGCGTTCTTCGGGCTTGTGGTCATGCCCATGAAGGTCTTGTCCGAGTGTTTCATCGAGGAATAGGTGATCCTCAGATGTCGCTGGCTGATCGGGTGGTCGTAAGGTTCCACGATGTGATGCGCGCTGGAATGCAGCGCGGGCGACATGTGGCTGAGCTTGTGGAACATGGCGAGGTCTGCAAGCGTCGGGTTCCTTCGCACATCATCCAGATCCCGCAGGAAGGGCGCGCCGGTCATCGGTACGAAGATCGCGTGCCGCCCGCCAAGCCGCACGTTATGGGCCGGGTTGCGGGCATGATAGGTGAAGTCGGCAGGGATGGTCTGGATCAGCTCGCGCACCAGCCCGCGGTCCAGATGCACCCGGTCGCCCCGCACATCCGCGCCCGCGCGTTTCCAGTCCGCCAGTGCAATATCATCGCGGAACACAACACCCACGTTTTCGAGGATATCCATCGAAGCGTTGTCGATCCGCTCTACCTGCGATCCGTCCAACACCTCGCAATGCGGCAGGCCGTTGACCAGCCCCGGCAGCATTCGGCTATCGGTGACCATCCGCTGACTGCGGCGGGCATTGCGGCCTCCGGCGCGGGTGCGGGGTTTGAGGGCGGTATCGGACATCGGCGGTCTCCATCCTGAGGGTGGAACTACTTGACCGCGCTTCACCTCTCCGGTCCTGCCGGAAAGCGAAACGCCCTTGCAGGATACGACATGCGATGGCCTCGCCAACGAAAAACGGCGGCCCATTGGGGACCGCCGTCTTGCTGAACTCTCGCCCCCGATCAGGCGGCGTCTTCGTGCGGATGCTTGCCAAGGATGATCATGCCAAGCAGATCGTCATCGGTCACTTCGTTCACATTGACCGTGCCGACCAGCTGACCGTTCTTCATCACACTGGCACGGTCACAGAGGTTCATGACCTGATGCACATCATGGTCAATGAGGAAGATCCCGATGCCTTCGGCCTTGAGCTGCTGGATCAGCTCGGCCACCATCTGGGTTTCATGGGGGCCCAGCGCCGCGGTCGGTTCGTCCATGATCAGGATCTTGGCATTGAAATAGACCGCGCGGGCAATGGCAACCGACTGTCTCTGACCGCCGGAAAGCGCCGAAACAGGGGCCGAGAACTTCTGAAAGTTCGGATTGAGCCGCCCCATGATCTTGCGCGTCTCTGCCTCCATTGCCGCATCGTCGACCAGCCCAAGCGGCGTGACCAGTTCACGACCAAGGAACAGGTTCGACGCCGCATCGAGGTTATCGGCCAGTGCAAGTGTCTGGTAGATGGTCTCGATATTGTGCGCCCGCGCGTCGCGTGGGTTGTTGATCGTCACCTTCTCTCCGTTGATGAAGATCTGGCCACCATCGGGTTGATAGGCCCCCGACAGCATCTTGATCAGCGTCGACTTGCCCGCGCCATTGTGACCGAGCAGGCCCACGACCTCGCCGGGTTGCAGGTCGACCGTTACATGGTCAACCGCCTTGATCCCGCCGAACGAGATCGACATGTCGCGCATTTCTACGAGTGGTGCGGTCATATCAGTGATCCCCCGTGCGTTTGCGGTAGATGATGTCAATCAGTACGGCCGCGACCAGCACAACACCGACAACAATGTTCTGGTAGGGAGCATCGACGCCAACCATGGCCATGCCCGATTGCAGCGACTGCATGATCAGTGCCCCCAGGATTGCGCCATGAATGGTGCCGAGACCACCCGAAAGGGCCGTGCCGCCGATAACCGCCGCCGCGATGACGCGCAATTCATCAAGCGTGCCGATATCGTTGGTGTGGTTGGCCAGACGGGCCGAAGCGACAACCGCCGAGATCGCACAGAGAGCACCCATCAGGGCAAAGATCTTGACCGTTAGCATACGGGTGTTGATCCCCGACAGCTCTGCCGCATCCGGGTTGCCACCGGTGGCGAAGATATAGCGGCCAAGCCGGGTACGACGGGCCAAAACGGTCATCGCAATGGCGATCCCGATCAGCAGCAGCACCGAGATCGGCAGGCCATAGGTGGTGGTAAACCCTTCGGGCATGACCTCGCCCCGTGCCTCGAACATGCGACGCAGGCGGGCGGCAGGGATTTCGTAGGAGTTGAGAACCCAGATAAAGCCCATAATGGCTGCGGCAACAATTGCTGACAGGGTCAGTTCAGCCCAGACCGGCTTGACCGGGAAGCCATGGCCGGCCTTGCTGCGACGCCCGTTCCACATTGCAGCAATCGCAGCGATTGTCAGAACCGCGCCAACGATCCACGAAAGGTTCGGCCCAAGCGTGCCGTTGATGCCTCCGAAAGCCATAAAGGTCTCATCCAGCGGGCCAATGGTCTGACCACGCGTCAGGAACCAACCGACATTCCGCCAGACCAGAAGACCGCCAAGCGTCACGATGAAGGCCGGAATGGTCAGGTATCCGACAAGGTAGCCGTGAAAGGCCCCGATCAGCGCACCGGCGGCGATGCCGACGACAATGGTGATCGGCGCGATCAGCGGGTGGCCAAGCCCGAGCCCCATCATGTTGGGCAGGATATCAGTCTGAGTTATCGCCATGATCGCCGAACACGTGGCCAGAAGTGCGCCAACGCTCAGGTCGATGTGACGGGTGACGATGATGAAAACCATGCCGCAGGCCATGATGGCCACAGAAACGGTTTGGATCGTCAGGTTGAAGATATTGCGCGGGGTCAGGAAGCGGCCTTCCGTGAAGAAATCGAACCCGATGCAAAGGATGATGAAGGCGCCAACCATACCCAATAGACGCGTATCCAGCTCTAACTGCTGGACGAAGCTCTTGCGCTGCGAGGGGATTGGCTGAGACGTGGTGTCGGTCATGTCCGGACTCCAGAGTTCAGCGTGTCTGGTGGTGATACGCCCCTGCGGAGCGGGGCGTATCGGATGCTACACTATGCAGTGTATCACAGTTTTAGCTACAAGGCGCGGGGCCGTCGGTTACACCCTGGCAGAGCGTTTCCAGATCGATCCAGCCTGCGTCCACGACGACGCTCAGGTTCTCGGCGGTGATCGGAACCGGTGCGAGGAACATCGAGGTCATGGTGGTGCCGCCGGGGCTGGTCCATTCCATGGCACCTTCGACGTCACCCATTGCGGTCCCCTGTGCCAGAGCAACGGCGATTTCGCCTGCTGCACGGCCCAGATCACGGGCGTCTTTCCACACCGACACGGTCTGGGTGCCCAGGGCCACACGGTTCAGAGCGGCATGGTCGCCGTCCTGGCCGGAAACCGGGATACCTTCCATGCCCTGCGCGGTCAGAGCGGCAACAACACCACCTGCGGTGCCGTCATTCGAGGCCACGACAGCGTCAACGCCGTTGTCGGTCGCGGTCAGGATCTGCTCCATGTTGCGCTGTGCGTTGGCAGGCAGCCAGCCATCGGTATAGGCCTCGCCCACGATCTCGATCTCACCGGCATCGATTGCGGCTTGCAGGACTTCCTGCTGACCGCCGCGCAGGAAGTCTGCGTTCGGGTCAGTGGGTGAGCCCTTGATCATGACGTAACGGCCAGAGGGCGCTGCTTCCAGAACCGCGCGGGCCTGCATCCGGCCAACTTCGACGTTGTCGAAGGTCAGGTAGAAGGCACGGGGGTCTTCGATCAGACGGTCATAGGCGATGACCGGGATACCTTCGTCGGCAGCGGCCTGGACGGCCGGGCCAATGGCAGCCGCGTCCTGCGCCAGGATGATCAGCGCATCAACGCCCTGAGCGATCAGGCTTTCGATATCGGACAGCTGCTTGGATGCGGACGACTGAGCGTCGGCCGAAATGTATTCCGCGCCTGCGGCTTCCAGGGCGGCAACGATGGCCGCTTCGTCGGTCGCCCATCGTTCTTCCTGGAAGTTGGACCAGCTAACACCAACGGTGATGTCCTGCGCAAAGGCAGCGGTGGTCATGGTTGCCGCAAACACCGTTGCTGCGGCTGCTTTCAAAAACTTCATGCTTTCCTCCCTGTGATACGTGGTCGGGGGCCATTTGGCCGAGTCCCGCCATGTCCCACCTTCCTACCACTATTTTTTTCAAAGATCAAATTAAATAATGATCGCCCCATGGCTGCGCGTGTCTCGAAGAAGCCAACACATCGCTTGCCGATTTATTTTTTTTAGTGAATTATACTTGTGGGAGGCCACAGTGGCAGGACATCAACGCACATCACTCGCGAATGATCAGCGCGAAAACGGACGCCAGCAAGTCTTTGAGGCAATCCGGCAAGCCGGTCGAATTGCGCGAATCGACATAGCCCGCGAAACGCAGGTCAGCCCGGCCACTGTCACCGCCATCACCTCGGAACTCCTGACCGCAGGTCTTATAGAAGAAATTACCCCAGAGAGTGATCGCTCCGGCGCGAAACGGGGGCGGCCCAGGGTGGCTCTCAAAATTCGCGGTGCCGCGCACCTGATTGCAGGCATCAAGATCTCTGACCGGTCCGCCACTGTGATTCTGGTGGATTTCGAAGGCCAGACCGTTGGTGAATACGACCACGAACTGCCCGGCCCGGTGATGTCCGCCGAAGAAATGGTAAGCCTCGTCAAACGCGCACTGTCGGGGGCTTGTGCCGCTGCCGGGCGTGACATGAGCGAAGTGTCAGGCGTTGGCCTTGGAATTGCCGGCCTGATCGACGCGGCGCGCAACTTCGTCTACTGGTCGCCATCGCTGGATCAACGCAACGTAGAGCTTGGGCGCATGTTGTCGGACGTGATGCCCGTGCCCTTCTTCATGGACAATGATGCCAATCTGGTCGCCAAGGCCGAACAACTCTTCGGCGAGGCGCGCAATGTCTCTGACTTCATAGTCATCACCATCGAACAGGGTGTTGGCATGGGCATCGTAATCGACGGGCGCATCTACCGGGGCGAACGCGGTTGTGGCGCCGAGTTCGGCCACACCAAGGTACAACTTGACGGGGCGCTGTGCCGCTGCGGTCAGCGTGGCTGCCTAGAGGCGTACGTGGGCGACTATGCACTCTTGCGAGAGGCCAATATTCGCGGCAGCGCGCAGCCCGAGGATGATCTTTCGGTGCTCTATTCCCGCGCCAAGGCTGGCGATGCGATGGCCAGATCCATTTTCGACCGGGCCGGACGGATGTTCGCCATGGGGTTGGCCAATGTGATCAACATATTCGACCCGAGCCTCGTGATACTGTCAGGTGAACAGATGACGTTCGACTTCCTCTATGCCTCGGATGTACTGGACCGGGTGAAATCCTCTGTGGTGCAGGTCGATGCTCCGCTGCCCGAGATCCGTGTCCATAAATGGGGGGACCTGATGTGGGCCAAGGGGGCGGCTGCCTGCGCGATGGAAGGGGTGTCGGACTTAACGATCCGCAACCTCGGTGCCGATGCGGCCTGAGCTTTGTCTCCCTGTCCTGCTGATTGCGACTGCCCCCGCCCTCGCGGATCCGCTTTTCGTGCCCCGGCCAATTGCGCCTCATAGCTACGAAGGCGGGTGGGAGCATTTCGTGGGCGGCGGCGTTGCAGCCTTTGATTGCAATGGCGACAGCCTGCCCGAGCTTTATGCCGCTGGCGGGGAAAATCCGGCACAGCTTTTTCTGAACGTTACCACTCCCGGCGGCGATCTGGAGTTCGCCACGGCACAAAGCACCCTGTCCATGACCGGCGTCATAGGGGCCTACCCTTTGGATATCGACAGCGACGGGATCATGGATCTCGCGGTGTTGAGGGTGGGGGAGAACGCCCTGATGCGCGGCCATGGCGATTGTCATTTCACCCCGTTCGAAGGGATCGGGTTCCAGTCCGATAGGCGCTGGACAACGGCCTTCTCCGCGACATGGGAGGCGGGCCAGAGCCTGCCCACCCTCGCCTTTGGCAACTACGTGGACCGGGATAACCCGGACGGGCCTTTCGAGGCTTGCGATACGAACCAGCTCTACCGCCCCGAGGGCGACAGCTATCCATCTCCACTGCCCCTGGACCCAGGTTTCTGCGCTCTGTCCATGCTGTTCACGGATTGGGGACGGCAGGGCCGTGCCGACCTGCGCGTGTCGAATGACAGGCACTACTACGTGCGCGGTGGCGAAGAACAGATGTGGGCGATGGAGCCGGTGCCGCGTCTCTATGGGCCTGAGGATGGTTGGAACAGCCACCAGCTCTGGGGCATGGGCATCGCCTCGCGCGATCTGGATGGTGACGGGTTGTCCGAGGTCTACCTGACCTCCATGGGTGATCAGCGCCTGCAATTGATGTCGGATGGGGCGCAGGGCCCGAGCTATCTTGACGCGCCTTACGAAAGCGGTGCCACGGCGCACCGACCTTATACGGGTGGCGATGGCAGGCCGTCGACCGGCTGGCATGCGGTATTCGGAGATGTGAACAATGACGGGTGGAGTGACCTGTTCGTGGCCAAGGGCAATGTGGAGCAAATGCCCGGCAGTGCCATGGAGGACCCAAATAATCTGTTGATGGGCGGCCCGGATGGTCATTTCACAGAAGCCGGTTTGGAGGCGGGCATCGCCAGCCTGCATCGCAGCCGCGGGGCGGCACTCGCAGACCTGAATGGTGACGGGCTTCTGGATCTCGCGGTGCTGAACCGGCACGCCCCGTTGGAACTGTATCAGAACGTGACAGAGGGGTCCGGCGGTTGGCTTCTGGTTACGGTATCCCAGGACGCCCCGAACCCCGACGCCATCGGGGCATTTGTGGAGCTCCGCGCGGGCGACAGGGTCTGGACACAAGAGATCACCGTGGGGGGCGGCCATGCAGGCGGCGTCTCGGGGCCACTCCATTTTGGAATTGGGGATGCGGAACCCGTGGAGCTCAGGGTGATCTGGCCCGGCGGTGACAGCAGCGACTGGCAGGTGGTCGCGCCGAACCAACCGGTGACGCTGTCGCGATAGGTCCGAGCCAGGCGCGACCAAGGATTTTGCAAAATCCTTGCAAGGGTCTTGCAAGACCCTTCCCCGCTACTGATCCACCGGCAGCCCGCTAGGCACCGTTGAAGGCACACCAAGCCGCCCGTCCGCGCCAGAGTGATCCGTCAGCGCCTGCAGAAACGCGACGAGATCCGCAATCTCAGCGTCGCTCAGTTCCATCGGCATCAGCTCATTCGCTGCGGCAATCGCTGCCATCTCTTCGGGGTCGTCCAGAATACGCCAGTCCTCGACCCCCGGCAATTCGGCCAGCACAGCCTGGCTCCGGTCATAGGCGTAGAGCGATCCGACCGGGTCAAGGTGGTGCCGGATGACCCCCTCCAGCGTCGCGTAGGCCCCCGCGTGCCCATAGGGTGCGGTCAACGCCACATTGCGCAGGCTCGGGGTGCGGAATGCATAGGCATCATCCGGATTTCCGGTGACACGCATCCGCCCCTCATCGCGGGCGTGGCTTTCGAACCGAGCCGCCTTGCCCGGCCCAATCTGCACCATGGCTATCGCGTGAAACCCATGGTCGGTCTGGAAACGGCCTGAATGGCACTCGGCGCAGCCCGCGACGCCATAGAACAATTCCATCCCACGCGACGCCGCATCGGGAAGCGCGGCTTCTCCGGCAAGAAACAGGTCAAACGGGCTGCGATCCGCGCGCCATTCGAACCGCATGAAGTCCGCGATGACATTCGAGATATCCGTGAAATGGATTGGCTCGCCCACCCCTAGAACCGCATCGAACCGCTGACGATGTTCCGGCACCGCCTCCACCCGCGCTGCAATCTGGTCCCAGGCCCCGCCCGAAAGCGACAGGTGCCCCATGCGCACGGCCTGTGAGATCGGGTTCTCGGAATAATGCCCGGCCATTTCATCCGCGGACAGCACGGGGAACATTGCCTGCGCAGACAGCACGGAATCGAACCCTTCCGCCATCGCGTCGCCTAAAGGGGTGCGGATGCCGTTGGGACGCGTCGGGTCGGCTTCCAACCGCCCGTCATGGAACATATGTGTGAACTCGGTGGCACCAAGATTGAACAGTGCCGGCGCGTTCCGGGGAATCCGCTGCTCGGGCATGTTGTCGGGGTCCGCTGTCCGGGCGGGACCAAGCCCATTTGCCCCGTCCCCGAGGGACAAAGACACCCCGTCAGAGGTGCCGAACCGCGGATGATGACAGGTGGCGCAGGCGACCTGTTCATTGCCCGACAGGATCGGGTCGTAGAACAACAGATGCCCAAGCTCCACGCGGGCAGGCTCGGTCTCGACGAACTCTGCGGGCGGAAAGACCGGTTGCGCCAGCAGGGGAAGCGGGATCAGGGCAAGTGGCAACCATTTCATTTTGGGACCTCCATGATCTCGACCGTCAGCCGCTGGCGATAGGGCTGATCCGGCGAGACGATGATCGAGGGGAATGTGGGGCAATTCACGGCATTGGGAAAGCCCTGCGGTTCCAGCGCGATCCCCGCCCATGGGGTGATGCGTTGGCCGTGATGGGCACCGTCAACCTCAGACAGCACATGCCCGGTATAGACTTGCAGCCCCGGTTGGTCCGACCACATGCGCAGGCGCATACCATTCGGGGCCAGAACCTCTGCCATCGGCTGTGCCGGGTCACGATCCTCGGGCAGTGCAAGATTGAGGTCAATCCCCTCAGCATCCGGGTCCCGGCGACCCAGAACCGCGCCTGCCCGGAAATCATAGCGCGTACCGGCAATGCCAACGATCGCCCCAGTCGGGATCAGATCCCTGTCGACAGGCGTATATCTGTCGGCTACGCAGATGAACCGCGCGACCTGCGCAAGCTTATCAACCCCGAGACTGTAATAGCTGTGTTGCGCCAGATTGATGGGCGTTGGCCGGTCTACCGTCGCAACCATGTCATAGGTGACGCGCGGGCCGTCCAACCGGACGGTCACCGTGAAATCGGCGCGTCCGGGAAAGCCCTCTTCGCCATCGGGCGAGCTATAGCTGAACTGAACGGCCTTTGCGCCTTCTGTCTCCGCCCGCCAGATCCGGGAATGCAGCCCCCCTGCCCCACCATGCAACTGGTGCGCATTTTCATTTGGGCTCAGGAAATGCTCCTGTCCTGCCAGCGAAAACCGAGCGCCCGCGATGCGATTGGCCACACGGCCTGCGATCACGCCCATATAGGTCGGGTTGCTGACATAGTTCGCAGGGTCGTCATAGCCCAGAACAACCGGCACCGAGGTGCCACTCAAGGGCACCCACCATCCTCGCGTGATACACCCTAGATTGAGGAGCGAGAGCACGACGCCCCCGTCCTCCAATCTAAACTCTCGGATATCACCGGGATCTGGCATTGCGCTCTCAGACGAAGCGGTTCACGACGTTCTCGAGATACTCCTGCTTTCCGGACACCGGGGCCGGATTGATCCCCTCTGCCTCGACGCGTGCGGCAATGTCTTCCAGCGTGCGTTCACCATTCAGCATCGCCTGCGCTTCCGGCGTGGACCATCCGGCATAGCGATCCTCGACAAAGCCCGGCAGGGTGCCGTCCTCTATCATCGCCGCAGCAGCTTTCAGGCCGCGGGCACAGACATCCATGCCCCCGATATGGGCAATCAACAGATCCTCGGGATCCAGCGACTGGCGACGCAGCTTGGAGTCGAAATTGGTACCGCCAGTCGTGAAGCCGCCATCTTGCAGGATGTGGTAATAAGCGAGCGCAACCTCCGGCACATTGTTGGGAAACTGGTCCGTGTCCCATCCGGATTGGTAATCGTTGCGGTTCATGTCGATCGAGCCAAGGATGCCAAGCGCCGAAGCCAAAGCAATCTCGTGCTCAAAGCTGTGGCCGGCCAGAATGGCGTGACCTTGCTCGATATTCACCTTCACCTCGCCCTCCAGCCCGTGACGCTTGAGGAAGCCGTAAACGGTGGCCACGTCGTAGTCGTACTGGTGCTTGGTGGGTTCCTGCGGCTTGGGTTCGATCAGGATGGTCCCTTCGAAGCCGATCTTGTGCTTGTACTCCACCACCATGTTGAGGAAGCGGCCGAACTGCGCGTCTTCTTGTGCAAGATTGGTGTTGAGTAGGGTTTCGTAGCCTTCACGCCCGCCCCACAGAACATAGTTCTCGCCGCCCAAACGATGCGTCGCATCCATACAGGATTTCACCGTCGCGGCGGCAAAGGCGAAGACATCCGGGTCGGGGTTCGTCGCCGCCCCCGCCATGAAGCGGCGGTTGGAGAACATGTTGGCAGTGCCCCAAAGCAGTTTGACGCCGGTCTGCTCCATCTTCTCGGCGAAGTAATCCGCGATCTGGTTCAGCGTATCGCGATTCTCGGCAAAGCTGGCGCCATCGGGGCGGATGTCAAAATCGTGGAAACAGAAATAGGGCACTTTCAGCAGGCTGAACATTTCGAAGGCCACGTCAGCCTTGAGCTTCGATTGCGCCATCGTATCGGCTGGGAACCACGGGCGCTCAAAGGTCTGCCCGCCAAAAGGGTCGTTTCCCGGCCAGACGAAGTTGTGCCAGTAGCAGGCGGCGAAACGCAGGTGGTCTTCCATGCGCTTGCCCATGACGATCTCGTCGGGGTTGTAGTGGCGGAAGGCCAGCGGGTTGGCGCTATCGGCGCCTTCGAACGGGATTTCGGTGATATCGCGGAAAAAGCCGGTGCTCATGTCAGTGCTGCCTTAATAGAAGGATAGAGGGCGCGGTAGCGGGCATAGCTTTCGTCATAAGCTGATTGCAGGTCACTACGCGGGTCGATGGTTTCCGCCACTTGCGGAGGTGTCATTGTGTCGTGAAGATCGGCGCCGTCCGCGACCATGGCCAGCCGCGCCGCACCAAGCGCCGCACCGAAATCTCCCTTGGCGGGCAGGCGCAGGGGCAGGTCCAGGATGGTGGCAAGGCTTTCCAGCCAGAACCGCGATCCGGTGCCACCGCCGATGGCCAGAACGGAGTCTAGGTTGGTGCCGGTAGACTTCAGAGCCTCGAGCGAATCCCGAAGGGCAAAGCTGACGCCTTCCATGACGGATTGGGCCAAGTTTTCCTGGCTGGAACCGATGTCGAGACCAACGAATGCGCCGCGGATATCGGCGTCGTTGTGTGGGGTTCTTTCGCCCGAAAGATAGGGCAGGAACAGCGTGCCCGACGGGCCGGTGATGGTGTCGGGCAACCGACCCGCAAGCGTGGCGGGGCTGTCGTTTAGTGTTTTGGCCAGCCAGTTCAAACAGTCGGTCGCGGCCAGGATCACGCCCATCTGGTACCATGTGTCAGGCACCGCGTGGCAAAAGCTGTGGACGGCGGTTTCGGGGGCCGGCGCGAAGCTGTCCTTTGCCGCTAGTAATACGCCAGACGTACCAAGCGACACGAAGCCGTCGCCTTCGCGGAAGCAGCCAACGCCGCAGGCCGCAACGGCATTGTCCCCGCCGCCACCGGCCACCACAACGGGGCCCGAAATGCCCCATTCGGCGGCCAGCTCGGCGCGCAAATGGCCCGAGACCTCGCTACCCTCCACAAGACGCGGCATCTGATCCGCGCGCATGTGACCTGCGTCCAGCAGGGTTTGCGACCATTCCCGTTTTCCCACATCCAGCCAGCTTGTGCCTGCCGCATCGGACATATCGGACACGTGTTCACCAGTCAGCCAGAAACGCAGGTAATCCTTTGGAAGCAGGACCTTGGAGACTTTCGCGAAAACCTCTGGCTCGTGCTTCTCAACCCAAAGAAGCTTGGGCGCAGTGAAGCCAGGGAAAACGATATTGCCCGACAAGTCTCGCACATTTGGGGCGGCATCGAGCACCGCCGCCTCAGAGTTGGAACGGGTGTCGTTCCACAAGATGCAGGGGCGAAGGACATTATCAGATGCATCAACCAAGGTCGCGCCGTGCATGTGGCCAGACAGACCAATGCCACGCACGGCGGACAGGGCCTGTGATGCCTCTGCCTTCAGCTTGGCCACGGCGGCGCGGCAACAGTCGATCCAGTGGGCCGGATCCTGTTCGCTATGGCCCGGCGCTGGATGGCTGACGGGGGCGGCGTGTTCGGCAGCGGCGACAAGTGTGCCGGCGGCATCGACAAGCACGGCGCGCAGCCCTGACGTGCCCAGATCAAGTCCGAGATACATGAGTCCTCCCACGGCACCCTCCCCGGCACCGCATTTATTTTTATGTCTAAATTAATTTCACGTAGAACCGTGCGAGTCAAGTCCCCGCGTCCGCCCGATGGCCGAAAACACCCGGTGCCACCCGTTCGCGCCCCGTACACCCCCTGTGCATAAGGAACACGAAAACGGCGGCCTGGGATGCCCGGGCCGCCGCTTCCTATTCTTATAGATGATCAGGCTACATCTGGCTTGGCAGCCAAAGCACGATCCATGGGAAAGCAACCAGAAGTGCGATCGTGATTGCGTCGGCGATGAAGAAGGGCGTCACCCCCTTGAACACGTCCTGCACGCTGAGGTCATCCCGCACGCCCGCCACCACAAAGCAGTTGAGTCCGATGGGGGGCGTGATCAGGCAGAACTCTGCCATCTTCACAACGAGGATGCCGAACCAGACCGCGCACATTGTGCCCGACATGCCGAAGGTGCTTGCCTCTGCTGTCACGTTCATCCCGCCATTCAGCGCCATCACCGCCGGGAACACAACGGGCAGGGTCAACAGCAGCATCCCGATCGCATCCATAAACATCCCCAGCACAGCGTAGGCCAGAAGGATGCAGATCAGGATCAGCATCGGAGACATATGCAGCGTCGTCAGCCAATCAGCGAAGGCGCCGGGCAGATCTGCGAAGCCAAGGAAGCGGACATAGATCAGCACGCCCCAGATGATCGTGAAGATCATGACCGAGAGCTTGGCGGTTTCCAGCAACGCCTCTTTCAGCTGCGGCCAGCGCATTCCCTTGTAGAGCGCCATGAGGAAGACGATGAACGCCCCGATCGCGCCGCCTTCCGTCGGCGTGCCCCAAGCGTCACCGCCAAACGGGTTGTAGACGAAGAAGATGATGATCACGACCACGGCGACGATCGGCAAGGCGGGCGGCAGGGACGCGAAACGTTCCTTCCAGGTAAAGCCGGTCACGGGCGGGCCGAAGTTCTTCATCGTCACGGCCATGCCGACGATCAACAGCGTATAGACCACCGCCGAGAACACACCGGGGATGAAGCCAGCCAACAACAGTCGGCCCACATCCTGTTCCACGATGATCGCGTAGATCACGAGGATGGCGGAGGGCGGAATCAGAGAGGCCAGTGTACCTGCCGCTGCGACGACACCCGCCGCAAAGCGCTTGTCATAGCCGATAGCCAGCATTTCCGGGATCGCGATACGGGCGAAGACGGCGGATGTGGCGACCGATGCGCCTGACACGGCGGCAAAACCCGCCGTCGCGAAGACGGTTGACACGGCCAGCCCCCCCGGCACCCAGGCGAACCAACGCTTGGCGGCCTCGAAAAGCGCCTTGGTCAGTCCCGCGTGATAGGCAAGGTATCCGATCAGGATGAACGTGGGAATCAGGCTGAGCGCCTGGCTGGAGATCTTCGAATGGGGCACCTGCCCCGCCGTTTTCACCGCGACGGTCAGCGCCCAGATGAAATCCTCCGGGTCATAGCCCCGGCGGCTCCAGAAGATCCAGATCAGGCCGAAGAGCCCCGAAAGCCCGGCGGCGAAGGCCACGCGCATACCGAGGATGACAAGCACCAGCATACCGCCCGAAACGATGAGGCCAATTTGAATGGGTTCCATGTCAGTGCACCTTAATCGTCGTCGCGGCCGGAAACCTGGGCGGCTTCCATGGCGGCTTGGGTGGCGGTATCGGCATGAAGCGGCACGCCAACGGGTTGATCGTCGCCCCGGATCAGTGCCCGGCCATAGACGAAGACCTGCAACGCAAGGCGCAGGCAAATGACGAAGAAAGCCACCGGCACCACCAGTTTGGCAGGCCAGAGCGGCAGTCGGATATCCATCGAGCTGTCACGGCTCCACCACGGTTCGTTGAAGTCGAAGCTGCGCTGGAAATGCGCCCAGGATCCCCAAACAAGCAGCACCATCAGGATCAGGATTGCCAATGTGGTCACGAACTCTGCCGCCCACATGGGGCGTCCGCGCAGGTTGCCGACCAGCAGGTCCATGCGGATATGGCCGCCTTCGCGTTGCGTATAGGCGATACCCATGATCGCAATCAGCGGCATGGCCTGTTCGATCCAGTCCACATAGCCGGGGATCGGCTGCGAAAAGAAGTTGCGTCCGCCGACCGAGATCACGGCGAGGATCATCAGCGAAAACACCGCCAGCCCGCTGACCAGCGCCATCTTGCGTTCCAGCCACAGCAGGGATTGGTCTAGTCTACTGACGAGGCTGTCATCCGACAGCACGAGGGAAGCTCCGGCCATTTATGGCTCTCCTTGAATGGATGTTCCCGAAAGAAAAACCCGCCCGAAGGATGTTCGGGCGGGATCGTCAGACACCGGGGCTCAGTTGCCCTCGGCGATCAGGCCGGTGACGAAATCGTAGAGCTCCTGTGCGGGCAGGCCGCGGGCGGTGTTCTCTTCGATCCATGCAGCGGCGGCGGGGGCTGCGGCAGCCTCGCGGAAGGCTGCGAGTTCGGCTTCACCAAAGGTGATCTGCTCGATCCCGCGTTCTTCCAGCGCCGGGCCCCAAGCGGCCATGGTCTGATCGTTGTAGTAGTCGAGATAGTGCTGAAGCGCATCGTCAACCGCGCCCATCAGAATCTCGCGCTCGGCGTCGGTCAGGGCGTCCATCGCATCGGTGTTCACGACAACCGGGCAGTTCACGGTGCCGGGGTTCAGGTTGGTGGTCCACCACTCAGCGTTTTCGATAGTGCCGAAGGACATATGCGCATGAGGTGCGAAGCTGACAGCCTGCACAACGCCGCTATCCATTGCCTGACGCACTTCCGTCGCGGTCATCGAGGTTGGCACAGCACCGATCGCGGACATGGCCGCACCGATACCGCCGGTTGCCCGCACGGCCATGCCGGCGAAATCCTCAACCGACGAAGGCGCATCGCCACGGCCAACAAAGTTATACTGTGGCAGCGGCGATGGCATCAGCAGCATCGCATTCCAGCGGGCCAGGTCGGCCACAACGGCGGGGTGCTGGTAGAGCGCCATAGAGACCTCGGCCTCCTGCTCAAGCGAACCCATGCCAAGGAACGGCAGTTCCAGGACGGTGATCGAAGGGTTCTTGTCGGCGTGGTAGCCAGCGCAGAACTGGGCCATTTCGAAGGCACCGATGGAGATACCGTCAAGATTCTCACGGTTGCCGGAGAGGCCGCCATAGGAAATGTTCATGGTGAATTCGCCGCCAGAGCGTTCGGCGACCAGTTCCGCCAGCCGTTCAACATGCTCAGTGAAGGCGCGGCGCGCACCCCAGACCGACACGTTCCATTCGGTGGCCAATGCCTCGGCTGCGAAGCTAACGGTAACTGCGGCCACTGCGGTGGCCGTGAGTGTCTTTTTCATGGTTTCCTCCCAATTGATCACACATTTCGTGGATGGGGGGAGTATGCCGAGCCATGCGCCTCTGCCTATGAAGGAAATTGCATGGGGGATGGATCGGGCCCTGCGGATTTCCGCAAGGTGCAACTCAGTTGCCGTGCAGCCGACGAAAGAGGACCCAGACCAGACCAGCCCCGACAAGTGCGGCAAAACCGGTGATCATGATCATGTAAGGGATCGAGATCATCCAAAGCGCGATGATCATGTAGACGGCTTCGGCGGCACCTCCGGGCCCGTCGTAAAGAAGCATAGCCAACATGAACCACCCATGCGCCAGCACCAGCCCGGCATAGGCCCCCAAGCCCATGTAAATGCCGAGTCGAAATGCGCCGGGATCGGCTGAAGCCATCTTGCGAATGCGGTTGCGGGTGATGATGGCGACAACGAAGAATGCCGGTTGCGCCCAGATGGCGAGCGGGACCAGCAGCTCGATCCCGCGCGCCAGCGATACCACTTCTACGCCCCGCGCCTGAAGGGAGGCGCGGGCATAAAGCCCATAGAGCGGCAGAAGGGCGGGGCCGGACAGCCACGTGACATGGAACAGAAGGCCCATCAGAAGGCGATGTCGAGCATGGATCTGCGGTGTCTGCGTCATGGGCCGATCAGACAGGAATTCCTGCCGGATATCTTTGACGTCGGTCAATGTCGCGGGGGTCAGCTTTCAGGCAGCCTCGCACGCGCAATGGCGGAAAGGACCAGTGTGCCATGCATCAGAGCTGCATCGTTGAAATCGTAGTCCGGCGCGTGCAGGGGGGCGGAGCTTTCGCCATTTCCGATGAAGGCGAAACAACCGGGAACATGGGTCAGGAAGCGGGCGAAATCCTCTGATCCGGTCATGGGCTCCGGGCGGATGGCCGTGGTTGTCGAAACAGCGGCAGCGGCCTGCATCATCGCTTCGGCCAGTTCCGGGTCATTGATCGTGGGGACGAATTCACGGTCATATCTGACCTGCGCCTCAACCCCGTATTGGGTGGCGATCCCTGCCGCGATCCGGCGCATTTCCGATTCAATCGTGGACGAGACATCGGGGCTGAAGCTTCGGGCATCACCAAGGATCCGGGCGAGACCGGGCAGCGCGTTGCGGGTGCCGTCGGTGATCAGCTCGGTAACGGACACGACAGCAGTCTGCGTGGGCGCGATGCGGCGCGAGACGATGGTTTGCAGATCCATTACCAGCGCGCAGGCAGGCACCATGACCTCGCGCCCCCAATGGGGGCTGGAGGCGTGGCCGCCCTGGCCGCTGAGCGTGATCTCGAAGATGTCTTCGGCCGACATGATCGCGCCGGGGCGAGTCTCAAAGTGACCCACTGGCAGGCCGGGCATATTGTGCAACCCAAAGATCTCGTCGAAGGGGAAGCGTTCCATAAGCCCGTCATTCAGCATCGACAGCGCGCCCTGCCCCCATTCCTCCGCCGGTTGGAACAGGAACCGAATGGTGCCGTCGAAACCGCCCTCCTCAGCGAGAAGTTTCGCGGCCCCGAGCAGCATCGAGGTATGCCCGTCATGACCGCAGGCATGCATGGTCCCGGGGGTTTGCGAGGCATATTCGGCCCCGGTGGCTTCCGTGATCCGCAGCGCATCCATATCGGCGCGCAGTGCAATCGCCCGGTTCGAGGTGCCGCGTTTCAGGGTGCCCACGACGCCGGTGCCGCCGATGCCTTCTGCAACCTCCAACCCGAAGCTGCGCAGGGTTTCAGCGACGAAAGCGGCCGTGCGCGTTTCCTCGAACCCGAATTCTGGGTGGCGGTGCAGGTCGTGCCGCCATTCGGTCATCTGCCGAGTGAGATCTTTCATCGGCGCTCTCCTTTGCGGGGGACCAGACTAAAGCAGCGCGTCCTTGTCCAGCCCGAGCTTGACGATCTTTTCATTGAGCGTCCGGCGCCCGATGCCAAGCGCCTCGGCCACCGCGTCCATGCGTCCCCCATGGGCCTTGATGGCCTTGCCGATCAGTTCACGCTCAAAAACGGCGACAGCCTCTCGCAGGGTGTCGGGCACGTCCTCCATCGCCTGATCCGACCGGATCGCCTCGGCCACCGACCCGCGCCCACGACGGGCGGCGAGCACCCGGCGTTCAGCGGCGTTGCGCAGCTCTCGCACATTGCCGGGCCAGTCATGGGCCAGAAGCGCCGCCATGTCATCATGGGTCAGATCGGGTACGGCGACCTCGTAAACGCGGGCATATTGGGTCAGGAAATGGGTGAAGAGCAGGCTGATATCGTCGCGACGTGTGCGCAACGGCGGCAAGGGCAGCACCACGGTGTTGAGACGGTAGAGAAGGTCCTGGCGCAAACGCCCCGTCGCCACGGCCTGATCGGCATCCTCGTTGGTGGCAGAGATCACCCGAAGGTCGAGCTTCACAGGGCTCGACGCGCCGATTGGGGTCAGTTCCTTTTCCTCGATCACACGGAGCAGTTTGGCCTGAACGGGCAATGGACAGGCGGCGATTTCATCGAGAAAAAGCGTGCCGCCATTTGCCGTCACGAGACGGCCGGTGGCCTCTCCCTTCACGCCGAACATCTCGGCCTCGAACGTCGTCTCGGCAATAGCTGCACAATTGAGCGCCAGAAATGGTGCATCGGCACGCGTGCCAAGATCATGCAAGGCGCGGGCCACGACCTCTTTTCCGGTGCCGGTTTCCCCCTGCAACAGCACCGGCGCGGGCGCATCGGCAAGGTCCAGAACATCCTGCCGGACGCGGGAGATGTCGCCGGTTCCACCAAGCAGAACACGGTCGAGGCCCGAGAGCCGCGCCAGCCGTTCCTTGAGCCGCGCGGTGCCCTTGGCCATGCGATGCTGTTCAGCTGCATGGCGCAGGATGGATAGAAGGCGGCGCGGGTCGTAGGGCTTTTCGACGAAGCTGTAGGCCCCGTTCTGGATCGCCTGCACCGCCATCGGAATATCACCATGGGCGGAGATCAGCACCATGGGCGGCGCGGTGGCGCGGTCGAGGCTGTCCAGCAGCTCCAGCCCGGACATACCGGGCATCCGCACATCCGAAAGGATCACGTCGGGCATCAAGTTTGGCAGCAGCTCGGCCACCTGCGTGGCACGCGGCAGCGCCTCGGTCCGCCAACCAGCTGCTTCCAGCAGATCGACAAGAGAGGCTCGCATGGATTTGTCATCATCTACGATGAGAACAGACAGCGCGGTGTCGGGGCTGCTCATTCGGCGGCTTCTTCTGCGGTTTCGGCAAGTGGGATTTCGACACGGAACACTGCACCGCCATCGTCGCGGTTGCGGGCGGTCATGGCGCCGTGATGTTCCTTGACGATCCCTGCAGAGATGGCGAGGCCAAGCCCCATGCCCTGCCCGGATTCCCGGCTGGTGACAAAGGGTTCCTGCAACTCCGGCAGGCTGGACTGGCCCAATCCATGGCCCCGGTCCGCCACCTCGAACCAGGCGATGCCAGCATCTGCCCCGACACGCACGGTCAGATCGCGGCAGGCGCTGTCCTCCATGGCGTCGATGGCGTTGCGCAGGAGGTTCACCATCACCTGTTCTATACGCAGTGCGTTGCCTTGGACCACAACGGGATCGCCTGCTATTTCTTCTATAAGAATAACGTGATGCACCTCGATATTGGGTGCAACCAGTTTCAGCGCCTCACGCATTGCGTGGACCAGGTCGACAGGTTGCAGGGAATCCTCGCCGGGATTGGCGAAGAATTTAAGCTGGCGCGTAATGCCCTCCATGCGCTCGACCAGACCGGTCAATTGCGGGATTGCACGCGCACCCCCCCCGATTTCCGCCGCCGCAAGGTGGTTGCGCATGGCAGTGATGGGCTGGCCCAACTCATGCGTGACCGAGGCGGCGAGTTCACCAAGCGCCGCCAGCCGGCTGGCACGCGCCAGTTCATCGCGGGTGCGCGACAGGCGGCGTTCGGCTGCGCGGCGATCTTCGATCTCAACCGCCAGCAGGTCATAGGCACGGCGCAGTTCGGCCTCTTCTGCCTCTAGCGCGGTCAGGGCGGCCTGGGTCTGGGCATTGCGGCGCATCAGGAAGACCAGCGCCATGCCGCCGGCGATGACAACGGCCAGAACCGTCGCAAGCCAGCTGCGCGTTGTCACAGGATCGGTGCTGGCGAAATAGTGCAGCTGCCAGCCATGCGGCAGGTCGGTGGTAGCCAGATGGATCACCTCCAACCCCGCAATCACCGCGCTGTCCCCCTCGCCCTCGCGCCAATCGAGCGGGTCGAGCGGCTGGCCGGAAAACTGGCGTGTCTGGGCAATCGAATCGCGCTGAGCGGCATCAAGGGGGGTCAGGGTGCGGTAACGCCAATCGGGGTTCGAAGCCAGCAGCACCACCCCGTCGGCATTGGTCAGCAGCACTTGTTCGCCGCCCTCGCGCCAGCTGTTTTCCAACCGGGTAAGGTCAATCTTGATGGCGATGACGCCCAGGGCCTCACCCAGATCGGACACCACGGAATCGGCGATAAAGTAGCCGGGCAAACCCGTGGTGGCGCCAATGCCGTAGAACCGGCCCTGCCCGCCCTCAATCGCTTCCTGAAAATAGGGCCGGAAAGAATAGTTCTGGCCAACGAAGCTGGTGGCACTGCCCGCGTTGGAGGCAGAGATCGTCAGTCCCTCGAAATCCATCAGGTAGATCGCATCGAGCCCGGACTGGTTGGCGAAGCTTGCAAGTCGCCCGTCCAAAGGCGCGGTCGGACCGCCGCCTGCGGTTTCCATCACGAACGGGTCGCGGGCCAGCACGAAAGTGAGATGCGAGAACCGGTCAAGCTCTGCCACCACGGTCGAGCGGTAGAGCGAAAGGCGCCCCTCGGCCCGCGTCACCTCCTCAGAGCGGAAATAGCGGGACGACAGCACATAGGCCCCTGACGCGAAGGCCAGGAACAGCACTGAGAACAAGATGGTGCGGGTGACGTTCATGCCCCTCCCCGGCTGGTATCATCAAGGCACAGGCTTAGCCGATGCAGCGGGGATGTCAAAACGCCATCAACGCGGGGCTGGCAAGGGCAGGCAGCCGGGAAGGCCAGCGGGCAGCACCCAGGGTGCGCCAGCACTGTAGAGACGGCGGGCCATGTCGGGGCGTTCGCTGACCAGTGTCACCGTGAAGCTGCTTGCCGCAACGACCGACAAATCGGCAGGGAGGTTGGCGACAAACCCTGCGGGCGGGAACAGCACCACCGCCCCCGGCGCAGCATCGGAAAAGCGCATCACGAGGGTGAGGACAAGCAGCCAGCTGGCAAGCAGCAGGGGCAGCCCCATGGCCAGCCGCTTAATAATCATGGATATGCTCCAGCGTGACGCCGCGCGCATCGAGGCCCCGCAGCGTATCCGCCAAGTCTGTCACTGGGATCAGCAAGAGGTGGCGATAGTCGCCATAGCCTTGCCGGGCGAAGCTGTGCAGAGCCTCTGGCAATTCGGGTTCGGCAGAAGTCACCGTCAGCAGGATGTCGTCATTGCCCGCAATCTCCACGAAATCCACGCCCGACCCGGCCATCTGGGCCATCAGATAGGTCAGTTCCCGGTAGCGGGGGGTTTCCAGCTCCAGGCCTTCGGGGCGTTCGGCGATGATGTCCACCTCCGGCAAGGGCTCGGGCAGGTCGGTGACGATCATGCGCAGGCGCAATTCGTCAAAGCCCGTGCTGGCGACTGCTGCCGCGATGACCCGCGCATAGGCCGCCTTGGCACTGAATTCGAGGCCAAGCGCCAGCGCCCGTTCCCGGTCGCGCAGGCAATCGCCCGCAGTATCCCGCAGCGCCTGTGCGTCGGCGGCGAAGTCCCACCGATACCACGGCACCTGTTGCAGGAAACGCGCGTAACGGCCCGCCTGATCTGCGGAGAGTTCATCTAGCGGTGCCCGTTCCGTCCCGCGCAGCCACGTGAAAACGCGCCCCACGGTTTCCTCATAAGCGGCCTTCAGCAACAGTTCGGCGGTGAAGCTGACTCCGATCACGTGAACCATCTGCCGGGTTGGGCCGTCGACCCCGCCATGGGCGGCGGAGGCTTCCGTAAGGGCACAAAGCGACGACCAGTACCCAGTGATCGCCTGTAGAAAGTTGAAATCATGCGGGTCGCCGGTGCGGATGACCGCGGCGTAGTCATCATAGGCATGGACGATATGCCATTCCGGGTAGGTCATCAGTGTGCGGGATTCGGTGCGGTGATGCTCAGGCGGCAGAAGCGCAGTGTAGTCCGACGCCACCGCCTGCCCCCGGCACATGGTTTCTACGTAGACCACGGGCGACAGCAGACCCAGCACCACGACGACAAGCGTGATGATCAACCGTTTCAGCCAGCGCCACAGAAACCGCATCAGCCACGTCCCAGCCTCAGCCCCGACCAAAGCGCGAAGCCGCCAAGTGCCAGATGCGGCAGGTTGGCGAGGATACGGGGTAACGTGAAGGACATGCCAAGGGACTCGTTGGTGAAGATGCCAAGATCCAAATAGCCCCAACCGGTGAAGAAGCCGAAGATCCCGTCGCCCAGATAGGCCGCCCCAAATAGGATCAGAAAGGTCCGCGCGGCGCGAGACGAAATCAGACCCGATGCCAAGGCCCAAAGGGCGGAAACCACATGTAGGGAATCGTCGAAGATATCGAGCGCGAAGATCCCGAAGGCAAGCCCGTTTTCATCGGTGAGGCCGGGGATGTAGTTCAGCGACGCCGCAATCATCAGCGCCACGAAATAGCCGATACAGATCTTTTGCAGGATGTTCATAACGCCCCCAGATAGCTGTCCCAGAGATTGTTGCGGAAGATGAGACCCGGGTCGAGTTCCCGTTTCGCCGCCGCAAATTCCGGCGCGCGCGGGTAGGTGGCGACAAGCTGATCAACGGTCGGGTGGGGCCGGTAGGGAAGGTAGTAGCTCGCGCCGATGTCGATCATTCGGTCAATAAGCTCACGTGTCATACGGGCCATGTCGGCCTCGGCCCGAGGTGTCATTTCCTGGCTGAAGCTCATGACCGCGGCGATCCGGTTTACAGGCGCATAGGACAGCCAGCTCTCATCGTCGCGCGCCACGTGGCGCAGGGTGACGTTCAGGAATTCCTGATACGATCCGGGGATGACCTCTCGGCACACGGTCAGGAAATCGTCAAACCGGTCGGGGGCCACGAAGTACTCATGCAGGATATCGGTGCGCGTGGGGTTGCGGTCATCGAGCGTCTGCACGGGTTCGTTCATCAGGCTGTTGCGTGTCGCAGGCCCGTCGCCAAGAGCAGGGCCAACCACGGTCTCCGTCCACCAGCGCAGGCGTTTCATCGGCTCGTTCCCAAGTTGCCAGCGATAGATATAGCTGGCGAGATGGGACATGATGCCAGAGCCTTCGGCGGCGGGTAGGTCGGATTGGTCGGGATCAGGGCGGTAGCTGACCAAGAGCGCGTCCTCGAAGAACCGGTCACGATTCACGTTTAGGCGGCCATAGGCCATGGGCACCTCGCCCGAGCGGATTGCGCCATCGAACGCGGCAGGGAAATCGCCCGCAGGCATGGTCTCGAAACTGGGCAGGAGCCGCTGGTTCGGAACCATCTCGACCTCCATGTCTATGATCGCACCCACCAGCCCGTAACCGCCCATGGCCATGGTGAAGAGTTCGGCATTTTCCGTGCGCGAACAGGTCACCATATCGCCCGAGGGCAGCACTATGCGGAAGCTGCGGACGGTCGACCCCATCGGGCCCCAGGGCACCGGCCAGCCATGGGCATTGACGCAGAACGTGGCGGCAACGCCGAAATCGTGGTTCGACTGCATGACCTTGGGTGAGAACCCGATGGGATCGAGCGCCGCGATGATCTGCGACCAGCGGGCACCGGCATGGGTGTGGTAGGTGCCGTTGGCTGTGTCGGGCTCCACCATTCCATTGTCAAAGGTGATCGCATGGCCCTCTCGCGGGATGGCCTGCCCGCCCATGGAGTGTCGCGCCGCCCCGATATTGACCGGGCGACCGTCAGCAGATGCCTCACGGATCTCGGACCGGATCGCCGCAATCAGCGCCTCGCCCGGATCTTGTGACAAGGTAATGTGGCGATGGATGGGTGTGGCAGACAGGCCGCTTGCGTCATTCAGAATGCCGACGCCCGCAGGTGCCTGCGTCATCCCCGCTCCATTGAGCACCGGCAGGTGGCTGCCAAATTGGCGCGCTCCGTACCATCCGGCAACACCGCCTGCCCCAAGCAACAAGGCTCGTCTTGAAATAGTGCTCATGGCTGTCTTCCTTTTTGCAGTCATTCTGCGGCCCGGAAGCGCCGGGATGAAAAACAGATAGGAATCGCACAACTGATGCGCGAGTCAGGATATCCTGACCCGACCTTACCGCGTGACGCGGCAGAAGTTGAAACAATTCACTTGAACACTCTCCGACTGCAATAGACATTGCAGATCGTTCCACAGCATTGCGCGACCGGAGTGAGAGCAGGAGAGGCATCAATGGCGTCAGCCACGGCACCAGCGGATTACGAGGACCTGATCCGACTGATTCACGACCGCCACGGTCAGATGAGCAAGACATACCAGAAAATCTCGCTCTATCTGACGCAAAACCCCAATGACGTGGCCGTGTTGTCGGTTAATGCGATTGCCGAGCATTGCGGCATCCATGCCTCCAGCTTCGTGCGCTTCGCACAGTCGCTTGGCTATTCCGGTTTCAAAGAGCTTCAGGCGCTGTTCCAAAAGCGCCTTTCCACCGCCGCACCGGGGTTCGAAGCGCGTGTAAAAGCACTGGACGCTGAGCTTTCGGCCGCTTCGGATGGATCCGATGCCGGTTTCCTGAGGGATCTTGTGGTGCGAGACATTGCCTCGCTTCAGGATCTGGTGGCCGCCATCAACCCCGAGGATCTGACCGGTGCCGCGAAGCTTCTGGACGAAGCAGAGGTGATTTATATGGTGGGCCAGTTGCGGTCAGCACCGGTGGTGGAGCTCATGCGCTACATCCTGACGATGCTTGGGAAACGCTGTATCCTTCTGGACAGCGGCGGCGGGCTGGCCACCCATGTGGGGCGGACGATGCGCAACGGCGATGTGCTGTTCGCAGTGTCCTTCCGTTTCTACGCCAATGAGGTGGTCAATATCGTAGACGAGGCCGCCGCCGCCGGAATTCCGGTTGTTGCGGTTACGGACAGCACCCTGAGCCCGCTTGCCAAATCCGCTTCCGTCCTCTTCCCGGTGCCGGAGCATGACTACAGCTTCTCACGCTCGCTTGCTGCACCCATGTGCCTGGCACAGGCCCTGGCGCTTGCCGTCGCGGCGCGTGTGCAGAAAGACGACTCCGATCCTCGTATTCCGACGGTCACCGGATCCTGAGATACGCGTCAGGCCCCGCCGATACGCGTCGGGCGGCATATTCCGATGACAGCTATGGGGGGATGGTGGCGGTGCAGGGACTTGAACCCCGGACACGCGGATTATGATTCCGCTGCTCTAACCAACTGAGCTACACCGCCGAACGGGGGGCTAGGTATGACAGGCACGGAGTGGCGTCAAGACGGAAAATCGAGCTTTCTCGGCAATCGGGTCGGCGGGATCAACGAAAGCTACGCCGCCTCTTGCGATGACAGCAGGTTGGTCGCAATCTGAGCCCATGGATCACACAGAGACATTGACCCGCCTTGAACAGATCGTCGGCCCGGACAGGCTAGTGACCGGTGCTGATATGGCGCGATGGTCGACAGATTGGAGCGGCGAGGTCAGCTGGACCCCGCTGGCCGTGGCGCGGCCCGATACGGTCGAGGAAGTCGCGGCGATTTTGCGACTGGCCAATGACCAACAGGTGCCCGTGGTGCCCGTGTCTGGCAATACAGGCATGGCAGGCGGCACGCGCGCAGAGGGGGCTGTCATGATCTCTCTGGATCGGATGAGCCGGATCCGGGAGGTTCGTCCGGAGGCGCGGATCGCGGTAGCAGAAGCCGGGGTGATCCTGGCCAATCTGCATGAGGCGGTAGAGGCGCATGAGCTGATCTTCCCGCTTTTCTTCGGGGCCCGCGGCTCGGCCATGCTGGGGGGCGCCTTGTCGACCAATGCGGGCGGATCGAACGTGTTGCGCTATGGAAATGCCCGCGCGCTGTGCCTCGGCGTCGAGGTGGTGACGCCCACGGGTGAGGTGATGAACCTGATGAGCGCGCTGCACAAGGACAACTCCGGCTATGACCTGCGCGATCTGGTGATCGGGGCGGAGGGGACACTGGGGATAATAACAGCAGCGGTGGTGAAGCTTTTTCCCAAGCCCAGAGCCTATGCAACGGCCATGATTGCCACGGAAACAGTCAGCGATGCGGTGGCACTGCTATACGAACTGCAAGCGGAAACCGGCGGTGCGGTCGAGGCCTTTGAATACATGCCCGGCCCTTATATTGATGCGCATCTGACCCGCTTTCCCGATGCACGCCCGCCGTTCGACGCGCGCCACGAGGTGAATGTTCTGGTCGAGGTTGGAGCCGTCGCAGAGCGGGATGCCATTCCCAGACCGGACGGGGTGGTCCCGATCGCGGCCCACCTGGAGCGGGTGCTGGAGCGCGCCTTCGAGAAAGGTCAGGTGCAGGACGCGGTGGTCGCCCAGAACGAAGCACAACGCGGAGAGATGTGGGCCCGGCGCGAGGCGGCTGCGGAACTGGCGTTGCTGAAACTGCCCTTTGTGGACAATGACGTTGCCGTTCGCCCGGACCTGATGCAGGAGCTTCTGGAGCGGATCGAGATGCGGGCCAGGGCGCTGGACCCGGGGGTCGAGTTTCTCAACGTTGCACATCTGGGTGACGGCAATCTGCATTTTGCCGGCTGGCCTTCCTCGCCGGATCCGGCATTGATGAAGGCAATCAGCCGGGCGGTGGAGGAAGAGGTGATCGCACTTGGCGGTTCGTTCTCGGCAGAACACGGCGTGGGAGTGCTGAAGTCCGCGGCGATGGCCGCACATAAAGACCCGGTAGCCCTTGCGGTGATGGGGCGGATCAAGGCGGCGCTTGACCCCAACGGCATTCTGAACCCCGGCAAGGTCATTCCTTGATCGGGTGATGATCCGTCCTGCCCCCGTAGATATGCGGCTTCCCGCGGGTCTTTCACCAGGCTGAAAGGTGTGATCAGTTCTGACTGATCCAGTCAAAGAAGCGAGGCCCGGCCCGGTCACGAAGACGGGTGGCCATCTCTGATCCGGCCTTTGCCCCGTCAGCGGCGTTAACGATCACTTCATCTGTCAGCACCTCGGACCCGTCCGGGCGCAGGATCTCTCCACGCAGGCGCAGGTGGGTGCCGTCAAGCTCTGCCAACCCGGCAATGGGCGTCTCGCAGGAGCCATCAAGCCCGGCGAGGAAAGCGCGTTCGGCAGCCAGCCGCAGCCCGGTGTCCCGGTCATGAATCATCGCGAGCATGTCGGCAGCGCGGGCATCGCTGTCGCGCCGTTCGATCCCGATGGCGCCTTGCGCCACGGCGGGCAGCATATCCTCTGCCGCGATCGGTGCTTTGGCGACCTCGGCCATGCCAAGACGACGCAGCCCGGCCATGGCCAGGAACGTGGCATCGGCCACGCCATCGCCGAGCTTTTTCATACGGGTCTGCACATTGCCCCTGAATTCCACCACCGTCAGGTCGGGTCGGCGCGCGCGTAGCTGCGCCCGGCGGCGCAGCGATGACGACCCCACGACCGCGCCACGAGGCAGATCCGCAAGACTGGCATGAGTGAGTGAGACGAAGGCATCGCGCACGTCTTCACGCGGAAGGTAGCAGTCCAGAACCAGCCCGGCCGGTTGCGCGACCGGCATGTCCTTCATCGAATGCACCGCAATGTCGATGGCACCCGCCAGCATCGCCTCTTCGATTTCCTTGGTAAACAGGCCCTTGCCGCCCAGTTCCTTCAGCGGCTTGTCAGCCTCGATCAGCGCCCGGTTGTCGCCGGTCGTCTTGATCACCACGATCTCGAACGCCTCCTGTGGCAGGTCGAAGGCGGCGGCCAGCCGGTCGCGCGTTTCATGCGCCTGGGCCAGCGCCAGCGGAGAGCCGCGAGTGCCGATCTTGAGCGGTTGGTCGGGGGTGGGCAGAGTGTGATTCATACCAGCCTTCCTAGCCGCAGTTTGCCCCCGTGACAACGCGACCTGCTTGACACCGGGGGCCGCGCGTAAAAGGGTGCGCCGACTGTGACGGAGGCCGACGATGACCAAGACCTTGCTGCGCGCCCTAGCCGGTGAAACCCTGCCCACCCCGCCGATTTGGATGATGAGGCAAGCAGGACGCTATTTGCCGGAATATCGCGCCACACGGGCCGAGGCCGGGGATTTCCTGTCGCTATGCTACAACTCCGACCTTGCAGCCGAGGTCACGTTGCAACCGATCCGGCGCTATGGGTTCGATGCAGCCATCCTTTTTGCAGATATCCTGCTGCTGCCGCAGGCTTTGGGGGCGGACCTTTGGTTCGTTACCGGCGAGGGGCCGCGCCTGTCGACGATCACCGGGCCGGAAGGGATGCGCGCACTGAAGGGCAAGGACGATATCCACGATCACCTCGCGCCTGTCTACGAAACCGTGCGCATCCTGTCGCGGGAACTGCCCGCAGAGACGACGTTGATCGGCTTTGCAGGGGCCCCCTGGACGGTGGCCACCTATATGATCGCAGGGCGCGGTACGCCCGACCAGGGACCGGCACACGCCCTGCGCGAAGGCGACACCGAGACGTTCGAGGCGCTGATTGACCTGCTGACCACATCCACCATCGAATACCTGTCGATGCAGGTGCAGGCCGGGGCCGAGGTGGTGAAGCTCTTCGATTCATGGGCCGGATCGTTGAAGGGCGATGCCTTTGACAAATACGCGCTTACCCCCGCGAAACGGATCATATCAGAGCTAAAAGCGCGCCATCCCGGCTTGCCAATCATCGCCTTCCCTCGCGAAGCGGGCGACAAGTATGTCGGCTTTGCCAAAGCCGTTGGGGCCGATTGCCTTGCCATCGACAACTCGGTCTCTGCCGATTGGGCCGCGGAAACCCTGCAACCCGATAGCTGCATCCAGGGAAATCTTGCGCCGGGGCACATGGTGACGGGAGGTCAGGCGCTGATCGATGAAACCCGCCGCATCGTGCAGACGTTTCGGAACGGTCCTCATATCTTCAATCTCGGCCATGGCATTACGCCCGATGCTGATCCCGAAAACGTGCAGCTTATGATCGACACGGTCAGAAACGGTTAAGCGTCGCGTCCTCGGGTGGGGAGTACCGTGCCGGTCTGCCCTGCTGCATCGCTAACGATCACTTTCGTTTTTTCGCAGGCGGCTTTCGAGACGACGCAGGATAAGCGAAAGCGAAATGGTGATGGTCAGGTAGATGAGCGCCACCACGTTATAGGTTTCGAAGTAGCGGAAGTTGCCCGCCGCCGTGACCTTGCCCAGTTGCGTGATATCGAGAACCCCGAGGACAGAGACGAGCGAACTGTCCTTCACCATCGCCACGAAATCATTTCCAAGGGGCGGCAGGATCACCCGTATCGCTTGTGGAAAGACGATGTGGCGGAACCGCTGGCGGCGGTTGAGGCCAAGGGCTTCCGCAGCCTCGATCTGGCCCTTGTCGACCGATTGCAGCCCGGCCCGGAAAACCTCGGCCAGAAAGGCTGAATAGGCGATGGAGAGCGCCAGGATCGCGCGCCACAGAAGGCTGAAGTCACGGGTACGGATCGGGTCTAGGCCGATCTGACCGCTGATCCAGTTCCATCCCGCGACCATCGCCGGGGCCAGCACGAAGGCCACGTAGAGCAGCAGAACAAGGATCGGGATGCCGCGAATAACCTCTACATAGAACCGCGCGCATTGGCGCAGGATGAGCGATCGGGACAGGCTGGCCAGAGCCAAGCCAAGCCCGACCGATGCCGCCGTGAAGAAGGCCACCAAGGTGACGAAAACGGTTATCCAGATACCGCGCTGAAGGGTGGTCAGAACTTGCCGGTATTGATCATCAGCAAGCACCTGCCAGAAGGCAAACACCCCCAGCCCGGCCACGGCCAGCAACCACCAGGGGAAATCCTTGTCGTTTTGGGGGGAGGGGATCATGCCTGTGATGCGCCCCGGCCCAATGCGGACCGGGGCAGAAACGGCTTAGCCGCCGAAGCTGTAATCGACGAACCAACGCTGGTTCAGCTCGTCGAGCGTGCCATCCTCGCGCATGGACGCAATCGCCGCGTTCATCGGACCGACAAGATCCGACCCGCGTGGGAAGATGAAGCCGAAATCCTCGGTGCCGAGCGGATCGCCGATAATGGCCAGCCCTTCGGGGTTGGCACGGACATAGCCCTCGCCCGCCGTGGCGTCGGTCAGCACCATGTCGACATCCTCTGTCAGAAGGCCCTGCACAGCGGCGCCGAAGGTCTCGAATAGCTGGATACGCGGATTGGCCTCGTTCCCATCAAGCACCTCGTAGACCCCTACGTAAAAGGGCGTCGTGCCCGCCTGGCTGCCGATCAGGAAATCGTCATTTGCAGCGAAGCTTTCGGCATCAGAGAAGCGGGTTTCCCCGGCACGCACCAACATGCGCATCTGGCTGGTCATGTAGCTGTCGGAGAAATCGACCATCTCGGCCCGATCCTCGCGGATGGTGATGCCGGTCATTCCCATGTCGAACTGACCTTCCGAGACGGCGGCAATCATCGCGTCCCAGCTGATGGTTTCGTACACCACTTCGATATTCAGCCGCTCGGCGATGATCTCCATCGCATCATATTCCCACCCTGCGGGCTGGCCGGTGTTGGGATCGACAAATTGCAGCGGCGGATAGGCGTTTTCGGTGACGATCACCACTTCGCGGCCGTCGAGATTGGGCATGTGGCCATCGGCATGGGCGGATACGGGGACCAGCGTGGCAAAGGCCAGCGCGGCGGCAGCAAGGCGTTTCATTGGAAGGACTCCCTGTTTTGTTATGACGGGCAGTATGGCGCGGCCCCTGCAACACGCAAGGGTCAGCCGCTGCAGACCGGGCAGTTTTCATTTCGCGCCATCTTGATCAGCCGGGTTTCCGCATAGAGCGCGTCATAGATCAGCATCCGTCCGCGCAGCGGCTCACCCGCACCTGCAATCAGCTTAACAACCTCGCCCGCCATCATGGCGCCGATGACACCTGGCAGCGCGCCGATCACCCCGGTTTCCGAACAGGTGGCGGCCATGCCGGGCGCCGGGGCCTCGGGGAAGACGCAGGCCATGCAGGGCGCACCATGGGCAGGGTCATAGATTGTCACCTGCCCCTCCCAGGCCGAAATCGCGCCGGACACGACGGGCTTGCCTGAGGCCACGGCCGCGCGATTGATCAGGTCACGGATGGGCCAGGCGTCGGTGCCATCGACGATCAGGTCATACTCTGCGAACAGCTCCTCCGCGATCTCCACCGTCAGCTTGCGGTGATAGGGGCGCACATCGATGTGCGGATTCAGCGCCAGCATCCGTTCTCGGGCGGAAAACACCTTGGGCATTCCCTGCGACTGATCCGTATGAATGATCTGCCGTTGAAGGTTGCTCAGGTCCACCTCGTCATGGTCGATGACGCCAATCCGCCCCACGCCTGCCGCCGCAAGGTACATCAACAGGGGCGATCCCAAACCCCCGGCCCCCACCACCAGCACCTTGGCCTGCTTGAGCTTCTTCTGCCCTGGTCCACCCACTTCGCGCAGGGTGATGTGGCGGGCATAGCGTTCCAGTTCTTCCGCCGAAAACGTGCCCGCAGGTTTCGGAGCCTCCGCCTCGCGCGCGCCCTCAACGGACTCGGCCCGCACGCGCAGCCGCCGCAGCCCCTCGCGATAGGCCAGCACCAGCGCCAC
>NZ_JBPBBA010000018.1:0-71607 GCF_050896395.1 Nioella aestuarii
TAAACTCAATCAAGGATGAGCCAGAGCCTCCAAAACAAAACCCGCTCTGATGTCCCAAATTATCTGACGACGGACAGTTATCCAGGATGACTTCCTACATTAATAGCTGGGCAGCCGCCCATGCCTACTGCAACGATATCTCGATGATACATCAAGATGGCTTGGATTGCATCGCAGCAGTGCGTGAGCAACACCAGATATCTGAACAGGAACTATCAGACGCACAGGATGCTTTTACTCGAGCAACATACCGCCCAAAGTCTAAGCTTGGGGGGTAAGTGAGGCACTGAATTTTCGCCGATAAAGGGTTCTGCCGCTGACCTCGCAGGTCGATTCTGCTTCCGGCCCAATGCAGTCGTTCATCCCCGGGGCGTCATTCTGCGATTGTATCCCACTTAGCTGACATTCACGTACCCAGCTGCTCTTATGCTGCTCGAGGGACGGCCAAGCGCAAAGATGGCTTTGTCCACCTTGGATGTGACTTTCGGAGTTCACGTCGCGCGGGAAGCGACATTGCTACTTCGGTCGCGGCATTCCTCAGTTTCGATTTCGCACTTTATTTTTACCCGTCAATCTCATGGCGAAGAAGCTCAACGGAACCGGCCACTTGGCCAAAGTCCCGGCGTCCTGGGGTTAGCTCGAAAAATCATCAATAAGCGGGTCCGGCTTGGCGAAGGCCTCAAGCGTAGCCGGATCCCCGATCTCGACGACATTGCCGTCAACCTTCACACCGTAGCTTTGAAGTGATTTGAAGGCGCGGCTCAGGTTTTCCGGCGTCATTCCCAGCAAGGCGGCCAGGCGGCGCTTTTCGAAGGGCAGGTCGAACTGTCCGGTCCCACCCGTCAGGCTATCGTGGCGCAGCAGGTAGTTGGCGAGCCGTTCCAAGGAGGTGCGGAGCTTGAGGTCCTTGTGGGATTTCACCACCGAGCGATAGCATTGGGCCAGTTCGGTCACAATGGCGCGGGCAAAGATGGCGTCCTTGTCAAAAATGTCCCGTACATCCTGGCTTGGGATCAGGGCAATCCGACTTTTTTCAAGTGTTCGGGCCGACATCAGATAGGGCGCATCCCGGATCGTCGCCGCCAGGATGAAGGTAGAGATCGGGCGTACCGTGGCCATGCTGGTTTCGCGCCCGTTCCAGCTGGAAAAGAGCTCCACCGACCCTGACAGGATCACGTGCAGAAAGTCGCTTGGATCGCCTTCATTGATCAACTCGATCTGCGGCGGAAAGTTCTGAACATAAGAGCCGCGCATCAGGTTGCGAAACCTGTCGGCATCCATTTCCGAGAACAGACGGAGGGTTCGAACCTCTGGAAAATACGACTCGGGCATGATCGGTTCTGGCCTCCCCTCGTGAATTGACAAATATCAATCGGAAGCTCCGGAAAGGTCAAGGCATCGTTTGACCAGACCCTATGGGCGGATTGATCGGCCATGGCGACCCGGGTGACAAATTTCTATAACCCATTTATTTTGAACAAAAATTCCTGTTTTCTGATCCAGATCAAGTCCTGAGCCCGAAAAAACGAATGACCTTGGCCCCATTCTACAAGCGGCGGGGACCGACCTGCCCTGATTGGAGGGATCGTGATGGAGCTGGAAAACAAGGCCACGGCACTGTGGTCAAATTTCCTGAACGTGAAGATGCCGCAGATCAGGACGTTCCACATGACGTGGTTCGCCTTCTTCTCGTGTTTCTTCGCATGGTTCGGCATTGCCCCGCTGATGGCGGTGGTGCGGGACGAACTGCAATTGACACAAAACCAAATTGGCTGGGCCATTATCGGGTCGGTCTCGATCACCATTTTCGCACGGTTGTTCATTGGTTGGCTTTGCGACCGGATCGGGCCGCGGAAATCCTACACCTGGCTCTTGATCCTGGGATCGTTGCCGGTGATGGGGATCGGCCTGTCGTGGAACTTCGAAAGCTTCCTGCTGTTCCGGGTTCTGATCGGCGGGATCGGGGCGTCCTTCGTGATCACCCAGTACCATACCAGCGTGATGTTCGCGCCAAACGTGGTGGGTCAGGCGAATGCGACCTCGGCTGGTTGGGGCAATCTGGGCGGTGGCGTCACCCAGTTCGTCATGCCGTTGCTCTTTTCAGTCTTCGTGATTGGCTTCGGCTTCTCCGAGGCCATCGGCTGGCGCCTGTCCATGGTCGTCGTCGGCGTCATCATCTTCCTGGTCGGCATCGCCTACTACTTCCTGACCCAGGATGCGCCAGACGGCAATTTCGACGAGCTGCGCGCCAAGGGCCGCATGGCGGAGAAGAAACATGTCACCGGCAACTATATGCAGGCCCTCAAGGACCCGCGGGTTTGGGTTTTGTTCGTCATCTATGGCGCCTGCTTCGGGATCGAGCTGACCGTTAACAACGTCGCCGCGCTCTACTTCGCGGACTATTTCGACCTCAGCCTTGTGGCGGCGGGTTTCGTGGCGGCCTCATTCGGTCTGATGAACCTCTTTGCCCGGACGCTTGGCGGCATCTTCGGGGATAACTTCGGGGCACTCTGGGGTTTGCGGGGCCGTGCCTTCTGGCTATTCGTATGCCTGCTCTTTGAAGGCATCGCGCTGATGATCTTCAGCCAGATGCAGGTTCTGTTCCTGGCCCTGCCCGCGCTGATCGTCTTCTCGCTCTTCACCCAGATGTCGGAAGGCGCCACCTATTCGGTCGTTCCCTTCATCAACAAGAAGGCGCTCGGCGCTGTGGCCGGTGTGGTCGGTGCGGGTGGCAATGCAGGCGCGGTTCTGGCGGGCTTCCTGTTCAAGAACATGATCGACTGGAGCCAGGCCTTCCTAATCCTCGGCATCGTGGTGACCTGCGCCTCGTTCCTGGCCTTCTTTGTGCGCTTCTCGACGCAGCAGGAAGACGAACAGCGTGCCGCCTTTGCCGCCGCCAATATTGAGACCCTGCGCAAGCGGGCCGAGAAGGCGAACGCCGCGCTGGAAGAGGGGCTGATCGCGATCGAGACCCGCAATCGCAGCTCCGAGCAGCCTGCTCAGTAAACCCTGATTTGGTGGGCCGAGGACCGGCCCGCCTCAACCTCCAGCAAGGAGAGACGCCTTGGGACAAGACCTTAGAAACTGGACACCGGATGACGAAGGCTTCTGGTCATCAACCGGCAAGTCCATCGCTAACCGAAACCTGTGGATATCCATTCCATCGCTGCTTTGCGGCTTCGCAGTGTGGCTCTACTGGGGGATCATCACCGTTCAGATGATTAACCTGGGCTTCGCCTTCGAGAACTCGCAACTCTTCACCCTGGCCGCCATCGCCGGTCTGGCGGGGGCAACGCTGCGCATCCCCTCAACCTTCTTCATCCGCATCGCGGGCGGTCGTAACACGATCTTCTTCACCACTGCGCTGCTGATGATCCCGGCTGCCCTGACCGGTTTTGCGCTGCAGAACCCGGACACGCCGCTCTGGTGGTTCCAGATCCTCGCCTTCCTGTCCGGCATCGGCGGCGGCAACTTCTCTTCCTCGATGTCCAACATCTCGTTCTTCTTCCCCAAGAAGATCCAGGGCTATGCGCTTGGCATGAACGCAGGTCTGGGCAACTTCGGCGTGACCACGATGCAGATCGTGATCCCGCTGGTGATGACCTTCGGACTGTTCGGCGGCGAGCCGATGATCCTTGAAAACACGTCCGGCACCTTCTTCGCGCGTATTCCAGCTGGGTCCGAGACCTATATCCAGAATGCCGGTTACATCTGGCTGGTTTTACTGATCCCGCTGGCCTTCGCGGGCTGGATCGGCATGAACAACATCCGTGACGAGCATGTCTCGCCCGATATCCCCAGCCCGATCGGCGCCTTCGGCATAATCACATTCATGCTCGTCATCGGCCTGATCACCTCGGCCCTCGGCATCTGGCTAATGTTGCCGGGTGTGGAAGGCGGCCTTCCCTCTTCCGGTATAAACCTGTCGAAGTGGATCGTGCTGCCGATCGTCATCGCGCTGACTGTTCTGGGGCTCAAGATGATCCCCGGTGCCGTGGGCCAGAACCTGACCCGCCAGTACAAGATCTTCGGCAACAAGCATACTTGGGCGATGACGGTCATCTACACCATGACCTTCGGCAGCTTTATCGGCTATTCGGCAGCGCTGGCGCTAACCATCAAGGTGGTCTTCGGCTTCCAGCACCTGATGGTCGATGGCGTGATGACCCACAGCACGGCAAACCCCGATGGCCCCTCGGCCCTGATGTTCGCATGGATGGGACCGTTTATCGGTGCGCTGATTCGACCGATTGGCGGCATGATGGCTGACAAGCTGGGTGGCGCCCGCGTGACGCAGTGGATTTCGATCGTGATGGTCGCCTCTGCCCTGGGCGTGGCTTACTTCATCCAGGCAGCCTATGCCTCGGCGACCCCGCAGGACTACTTCCTGCCCTTCCTGATCCTGTTCCTGATCCTCTTCGCTGCAACAGGCATCGGCAATGGCTCGACCTTCCGCACCATCGCTGTCGCGTTCAACAAGGAACAGGCAGGTCCCGTCCTGGGCTGGACTGCTGCGGTTGCCGCCTATGGCGCGTTTATCATCCCCAAGGTCTTCGGCGAACAGATGAGCGCCGGAACCCCGGAATACGCGCTCTACGGGTTTGCAGCCTTCTACGTGCTCTGCATCGCCATCAACTGGTGGTTCTACCTGCGCCCCGGCGCCTACATCCAGAACCCCTGATCTGACACCGGTCTGCCCCGCGAAACGCGCAGGGGCAGACCCCATCACCACCCCTCGGGAGCAAGAAAATGAGCCACCTGCTCGACAGATTGAACTTCCTCCAGTCGAAAGAACTTGACCAGTTTTCGGACGGTCACGGCCAGACGACCCGCGAGAACCGCGATTGGGAGGACACTTACAGAAACCGCTGGCGGCACGACAAAGTGGTCCGCTCGACCCACGGGGTGAACTGCACCGGATCCTGTTCCTGGAAGATCTACGTGAAATCCGGGATCGTGACCTGGGAAACCCAGCAGACCGACTACCCGCGCACCCGGCCTGATCTGCCCAACCACGAACCACGTGGCTGCGCCCGTGGGGCAAGCTACAGCTGGTATCTCTATTCCGCCAACCGGGTGAAAAACCCGCTGGTGCGCGGCAGGCTGATGAAGGTCTGGCGCCGGATGCGCGAAACCATGAGCCCGATCGAGGCCTGGACCGCGATCCAGACCGACCCGATCCTGCGTGCCTCCTATACCGAGACGCGCGGAAAGGGCGGGTTCGTGCGCGCCAGCTGGGAAGAGGCGACCGAGATCACCGCCGCCGCCAACGCCTACACGGTCAAGACCTACGGTCCCGACCGTGTCTTCGGTTTCTCGCCAATCCCTGCCATGTCGATGGTCAGCTATGCGGCGGGCAGCCGCTACCTGTCGCTGCTCGGCGGTGTCTGCATGAGCTTCTACGACTGGTACTGCGACCTGCCGCCCGCCAGCCCCATGACCTGGGGTGAACAGACGGACGTGCCGGAATCGGCTGACTGGTACAACGCGGGTTACCTGCTGCTGTGGGGCTCGAACGTGCCGCAAACGCGCACGCCGGATGCCCATTTCTACACCGAGGCCCGCTATCGCGGCACCAAGTCGGCCGTGATCTGCCCCGACTATTCCGAGGCAGCCAAGTTCGGTGACGTTTGGCTCAACGCCAAGCAGGGTACCGATGCGGCGCTAGCCATGGCCTTCGGCCACGTGATCCTGCGCGAGTTCCATCTGGACCGACAGTCAGAGTATTTCGAGGACTACTGCCGCCGCTATTCCGACTTCCCGATGCTGGTGAAGCTGGAAGAAAGGGACGGCCGCCTTGTGCCGGGCCGCTTCCTGCGCGCCGACGATCTGGACGGCAAACTGGGAGAGGCCAACAACCCCGAGTGGAAGACCGTCGCCTGGGATCGCAGCTCAAAGGGGCTGGTCGCACCCAATGGCTCCATCGGCTACCGGTGGGGCGAGGACGGCGAGTGGAACCTTGAAGCCAAGGCCGACGGGGCCGACACGCATCTGGCCATGTCCTTCGTGCTGGACACCGACCATGACGACTTGGTGGGCGTCGACTTCCCCTATTTCGGCGCCAACGCGACCGAGGCGTTCTCGACCGGAGATGCGCGCCCCAATGTGCTGACCCGCAATATCCCGGTGAAAACGGTCCAGACCGCTGACGGCGAGATTCAGGTCGCCACGGTTTTTGACCTCTTCTGCGCCAACTACGGTCTCGACCGCGGCCTGGGTGGTGACTGGGTCAGCGCCAATTACGATGACGATATGCCGGGCACGCCTGCATGGGCGGAAAAGATCACCGGCGTTTCCCGCGACAAGATTATCCATGTCGCCCGCGACTTCGCGCTCAATGCCGAGAAGACCAGGGGCAAGTCGATGATAATCATCGGCGCTGCCATGAACCACTGGTACCACATGGACATGAACTACCGTGGCGTCATCAACATGCTGGTGATGTGCGGGTGCGTGGGCCAGTCGGGCGGTGGCTGGGCGCATTACGTGGGGCAGGAAAAGCTGCGCCCGCAGACGGGCTGGCAGCCCTTGGCCTTCGCGCTCGACTGGGGCCGCCCGCCGCGCCACATGAACTCCACCTCCGCGTGGTATGCGCATACGGATCAATGGCGCTACGAGACGCTGACGGCGGGTGAAATCCTGTCGCCCACGGCTCCCGAGGGTGATTGGGATGCTTCGCTCATCGACTACAACATCCGGGCCGAGCGGATGGGCTGGCTGCCCTCTGCCCCGCAGCTGAAGACGAACCCGCTGGAGGTGGCCAAGGCCGCGAAGGCCGCAGGGAAAGAGATCCCGGCATATGTGGCAGAGCAGTTGACATCCGGCGATCTGGAAATGTCCTGCGAGGACCCGGACGCACCGGAAAACTGGCCGCGCAACCTGTTCGTCTGGCGATCCAACCTTCTGGGCTCGTCCGGCAAGGGGCATGAATACTTCCTCAAGCACCTTCTGGGCACCGATCACGGCGTGCTTGGCAAAGATCTGGGAGAAGAGGGCGGGCAACTGCCGAAGGAAGCCCAGTGGCATGAAGAAGGCCCGCGCGGCAAGCTAGACCTGCTTGTGACCATCGACTTCCGGATGAGCACGACCTGCGTCTATTCCGACATCGTGCTGCCCACGGCAAGCTGGTACGAAAAGAACGACCTCAACACCAGCGACATGCACCCGTTCATCCACCCGCTTCAGGCGGCGGTGGATCCGGCCTATGAAAGCAAGTCGGACTGGGAAATCTTCAAGGCCATCGCCAGGAAGTTCCAGGAGGTCGCACCGGAGATTTTGGGCCAGGAAACCGACATCGTCGCGCTGCCCATCCTGCACGACACGCCCGGCGAAGTGGCGCAGGATCAGGTCAAGGACTGGAAGAAGGGCGAATGTGACCTGATCCCGGGCAAGACCGCGCCGAACTATGTGCCGGTGGAACGGGACTACGGGGCGATCTACGACCGCTTCGTGGCGCTCGGCCCGCTCATGGACAAAGTCGGCAATGGTGGCAAGGGTATCGCGTGGAACACCCGCCACGAGGTGCAGCACCTGCGCGAGTTGAATGGCGAATGGCAGGATGGCCCCGCCAAGGGCTGCCCGAAGATCGTGTCGGATATCGACGCGACCGAGGTTATCCTGATGCTGGCGCCTGAAACCAATGGCGAGGTGGCGGTCAAGGCCTGGGATGCTCTGTCCAAGGCCACGGGGCGCGACCACACCCACCTGGCGCTGCCCAAGGAAGACGAAAAGATCCGCTTCCGAGATATCGCCGCACAGCCGCGCAAGATCATTTCCTCCCCCACATGGTCGGGGCTGGAAAGCGAAAAGGTCTGTTACAACGCAGGCTACACCAATGTCCACGAACTGATCCCCTGGCGCACACTCACGGGACGCCAACAGCTCTATCAGGATCATCTATGGATGCGGGCGTTCGGCGAAGGCTTCATGTCCTACCGGCCACCGGTTGATCTCAAGACGATCACCAAGGATGTGCAGGATGACGGCGACAGCCTGGTGCTGAACTTCATCACCCCGCACCAGAAATGGGGCATCCACTCCACCTATTCCGACAACCTCTTGATGCTGACGCTCAACAGGGGCGGGCCGGTGATCTGGATCAGCGAGAACGACGCCAAACGCGCCGGGATCGTCGATAACGACTGGGTCGAGCTTTACAACGTCAACGGGGCGCTTACGGCCCGCGCAGTGGTCAGCCAGCGCATGAAGGATGGAACCACCTTCATGTATCACGCTCAGGAAAAGATTGTGAACACGCCCGGGTCCGAAAAGACCGGTCATCGCGGCGGCATCCACAACTCGGTCACGCGGGCGGTGCTGAAGCCAACCCACATGATCGGTGGCTATGCCCAGCAATCCTACGGCTTCAACTACTACGGAACCGTGGGCTCGAACCGCGATGAATTCGTTGTCGTCAGGAAAATGAAAAAGGTCGACTGGCTCGACCGCGAAGCGACCGCAAAGGAGGCCGCAGAATGAGAGTCCGTGCGCAAATCGGCATGGTGCTGAACCTCGATAAATGCATCGGGTGCCACACCTGTTCCGTCACCTGCAAGAACGTGTGGACCAGCCGCGACGGCGTCGAATACGCCTGGTTCAACAACGTCGAAACCAAGCCGGGCACCGGCTACCCGACCGACTGGGAAAACCAGAAGAAGTGGAACGGCGGCTGGCAACGGACCAAGGGCGGCAGGCTGATCCCCAAACAGGGCGGCAAGTGGCGGATTCTGGCGAATATCTTCGCCAACCCGGATCTGCCCGAGATCGACGACTATTATGAACCGTTCGATTTCGACTACGACCACCTGAAATCGGCCCCGGAAATGGAGGCGTTCCCGACGGCGCGCCCCCGATCCAAGATCACCGGCGAACGGATGGAGAAGATCGAGAAAGGCCCGAACTGGGAGGAAATCCTGGGCGGCGAATTCTCGAAACGGTCCGAGGACTACAACTTCGAGGGCATCCAAAAGCAGATCTACGGGGAATACGAGAACACCTTCATGATGTATCTCCCGCGCCTCTGCGAACACTGCCTGAACCCGGCCTGCGCCGCGTCCTGCCCCTCTGGCGCGATCTACAAGCGCGAGGAAGACGGCATCGTCCTCATTGACCAGGAAAAATGCCGGGGCTGGCGGATGTGCGTCTCTGGCTGCCCCTACAAGAAGGTCTATTACAACTGGTCCACGGGCAAATCCGAGAAATGCACGCTCTGCTATCCGCGCATTGAATCGGGCAACCCGACCGTTTGTTCGGAAACCTGCGTGGGCCGCATCCGCTACCTTGGTGTCATGCTCTATGACGCCGACAAGATCGGTGAGGCGGCGAATGTGCCGTCTGAAAAAGAGCTCTACGACGCGCAGCTCGATGTCTTCCTCGACCCCAACGACCCGGCGGTGATCGAAGCGGCCCATGCCGAGGGCATCCCGCAGGACTGGATCAAGGCGGCACAGGAGAGCCCGATCTGGAAGATGGCGATGGAGTGGAAGATCGCCTTCCCGCTGCATCCGGAATACCGGACGCTGCCGATGGTCTGGTACATCCCGCCGCTGTCGCCCATTCAGAATGCCGCTCAGGCCGGGGCGATCGGGGCCGATGGCGACATGCCGGACGTGCGCAGCTTGCGCATCCCGCTGCGCTACCTCGCCAACATGCTGACCGCAGGCGATGAGGCCCCGGTGGCACAGGCGCTGGAACGGATGCTGGCCATGCGCGCCTATATGCGGGCCAAGACCGTGGACGGCGTGAATGATGAAGGCATTGCCGCGCGGGTGGGCCTTTCGGGGCGCGTGATCGAGGACATGTACAAGATCATGGCCCTTGCCGATTACGAGGACCGCTTCGTCATTCCGACCACCCACCGTGAACAGGTCGAAGAGGCCTATGACCTGAAGGGCGGCTGCGGCTTCACCGATGGCAATGGCTGTTCCACCGGCATCTCGAAGGGGTCTCTCTTCGGGGGCTCCAAGAAACCCCTGAAAATGCCCGAGGAGGTGCGCTGACATGGACCGGACCCTGAAAGCCCTGTCACTGATCCTGAGCTACCCGACCGAGGAGCTGCAGCAGGCCATGCCCGAAATCGCGGGCGTCCTGATCGCGGAACCCGGCCTGACGGCGGTGGCACGGCGCGCGCTGAGCCCGCTGCTGGAAGAGCTGGAGATGCTCGATATCTACGAGTTGCAGGAACGCTACGTGATGCTCTTCGACCGCTCGCGGACGCTGTCGCTCAACCTCTTCGAACATGTCCATGGCGAAAGCCGGGACCGGGGCGGCGCGATGGTCAGCCTGATCGAAACCTATCGGGAGGGCGGGTTCGACCCCGCCACCTCGGAACTGCCCGACCACCTGCCGGTGCTTCTGGAATTCCTGTCCACGCGACCCTTCGGCGAGGCGCAGGATACCTTGGCGGACGCGGCGCATATCCTTGAGGCGCTTTCCGCCCGGCTGGTCCGGCGGGAAAGCAACTATGCCGCCGCGTTCGCCGCCCTTTTGCAGCTGGCAGATGTCAAAGCAGATCAGAAGGCCGTGGCCGAGCTGCTGGAACAGCCCGATGCGGACCCCGAAGATCTCGAAGCGCTGGATCAGGTCTGGGAGGAGAGCGAAGTGCTTTTCGGCCCCGACCCAAATGCAGGCTGTCCGCAGGTGCGCGGCATGCTGGCCCGCATGGATGAACCGATCAATCCCGCCCCCGGCGTGGCCGCCGAATAAAGGAGGCTCAGATGCACAATTTTCTCTTCGGGATATACCCCTATATCGCCCTCGCGGTGATGATCTTCGGGTCCATCGCGCGCTATGATCGGGATCCGTTCACCTGGAAAAGCTCCTCCTCGCAGCTTCTCAGACGCAAGCAACTGGTGATCGGTTCGATCCTTTTCCATATCGGCGTTCTGGTGATCTTTGTGGGCCACCTCGTCGGCCTGCTGACGCCGATTTGGATCTTCGACGCCTTAGGCATCAGCCACGGGGCCAAGCAGGTGCTGGCCGTTGTCGCTGGCGGCATCGCGGGCGTCATGGCACTGGTGGGCGGCGGCATGCTGTTTCACCGCCGCTGGACCGATCCGCGCATCAAGGCCACGTCGAGCTTTGCCGACACCGCCATTCTGGCGCTTCTGCTGGCGCAACTGATCTTGGGGCTGGGAACGATCTTCGTTTCGCTCCAGCATCTCGACGGGCATGAAATGACGCTGTTCATGGCCTGGGCGCAGGGGATCTTCACCTTCCAGTCCGGCGCCGCGGATCACATCGCGGGGGCCGCACTGATCTTCAAACTGCACCTCTTCTTGGGTCTGACAATCTTCCTCGTCTTCCCCTTCACGCGGCTTGTGCACATCCTGTCCGGCATTGCGGCCCCGTTCCGCTATCTGTTCACCCGCCCCGGGTATCAGATCGTCCGGTCGCGCCGCCGTGCCACGAACCGGGCGGACTGAGCCATGAGTAACGCCCTGTTCCCCGACCTGACCGTCAACGGTGAACCCGTGCCACAGGCGGTCATCGCCGCTGAAGCGCAACATCACTACGCGCCCAAGGACAAGCCCGGCATCGCCTGGCGCAAGGCCGCCAATGCCGTCGCCATGCGCAGCCTGCTGCTGCAGGAGGCCCGCCGCCGTGGTCTGACGCCCAAAGCGCAAGAGATCGGGCCGGGGCGGTTTGAAACAGAAGAGGAGGCCCTGATCAGGGGCCTTCTCGACCAAGCGATCCGCGTCGAGGCCCCGAGCAAGGACGCCATCCGCGCAGAATACGACCGCGATCCCGGACGGTTCCGCGCGCCGCCCCTTTGGGAGGTGTCTCACATCCTCATCGCCTGCGACCCGCGCGACCCTGAATCTCGCGAAAAGGCAGAGGTCCGGGCGTGTGAGCTTGCCGACAAAGCGCTGCAAGCACCGAATCGTTTTACGCAGTTGGCCTCCGAAACCAGCGATTGCAGATCACGCGCAACCGGCGGCGTACTTGGCCAGCTTTGTCCCGGTGATACCGTGCCGGAATTCGAGGCTGCCTTGCACAAGCTTTCCGAAGGGGAGGTCACAGCAAGGCCCGTTCTGACCCGCCATGGCTGGCACGTCATCCGCATGGATGCGCTGGCCGAGGGCGCGGTGCTGCCCTTCGAAGCGGTCAAACCCCGCATCGCAGACGCGCTGGAGAGAACGGCGTGGGCACGGGCGGCCAGAGAATTCGTCGCCACGCTGATCGAACAGGCTGACATTACCGGCGCCGATCTGTCTCGCCCGATCTGAGGATCCATCCCGCCATGATGTCAGACCTTTTCAACCGCAACCGGGCCTGGGCCGCCAACCAGACCACCCGCGATCCCGGTTTCTTCAACCGGCTCGTGCAGCAACAGGCGCCGGAGTTCTTTTGGATCGGCTGTTCCGACAGCCGGGTGCCTGCGAATGTGGTGGCCGGGCTCGATCCCGGTGAGGTTTTCGTTCATCGCAACGTCGCCAATGTCGTGCACTCGTCTGACATGAACCTGCTTTCTGCGCTGGAGTTTGCTGTCGAGGCATTGAAGGTGCGCGAAATCATCGTGTGTGGCCATTACGGTTGCGGCGGTGTCAAGGCCGCGACCGAAGAAAACCTGCCGCACGGGCTGGCCGATCATTGGCTAGAACCGATCCGACGGCTGGCCCGCGCTTGTGCCGTCGATCTGGCACATTGTGCTGATATGGAAGCTCGACGCGACCGGCTGGCCGAACTGAACGTGATCGAGGGTGTGCGCCGTGTGGCAGAAACCCCGATCCTGCAACGGGCCTGGGGGCGCAAAGCCAACCTTCGCGTCCATGGGCTGATTTACGGGCTGAAGGACGGTCGACTTGGTGATCTGGATTGCACCATCGGGCCGGGCCACTTCCAAAAGAGTGGAACCTAAGATGCCCCCTGACACAACAAATAGAACTGAGGATCCCTCAATGAACATTGCCTACACTTTGGCCCCCGGACGCGGCGATACCGATCTGGTTCTAAATACAGTAGCCGACCAGTTGATCACCCGTGGATACAAGCCCTGCGGAACCGTCCAGATCAACACTGAACGGTCGGATGCCGGACCATGCGATATGGATGTGAAAGTGTTACCAGACGGACCAGCAATTCGCATTTCCCAGACCCTTGGTCGAGCTTCCCGAGGATGTCGCCTAGATCCAAACGCCCTAGAGAAGGCCGTAGGTCTTGTGACCGGACACTTCGCATCCGGTGCCGACTGCCTGATCATCAACAAGTTCGGCAAGCATGAAGCCGAAGGGCGCGGCTTCCGACAGATCATCGCCGAGGCGGTCATGAAAGAGACGCCCGTCTTAGTCGGTCTCAACATTCTCAACGCGCAAGCATTCATGGAATTCTCCGAAGGCTTGGGCGAGGAATTGCCGCCCAGGGTGGATAGCCTGTGCGACTGGCTCGAAACACGAATACGTTCTTTCTCCGGTGAAGCGGACCGCCGCTACGCACAGGAATATCGAGGATAAGACTGGTATCGACGCTAACCAGGCCTGAGGAAATGGTCACGAACCATCGACAAGTTGAGATGCTCGTCGGTGAGAGATACTGCCATTGAACGGCGAATGGCTGCTCTTCAATAAGCACGTCTGGCTGAGAACCATCGCAATTCGGCCCTTTTCAATTTTTCCGTCGACAGCAAGCTGCGCACAGCTGCCGTTGGTCGGCGACGCAGCGAATGACCGCTCCCCGCCCGATTCGCGCAAGCGTCGCTTCCGGCCCATTGCGGATATCCGTAAGATTTTCAGGACATGTCCGCTTTGCAGAAGCGCAACCTAAAGCTGTTCGTTCCAACGCGGGTGTGCATCATCAATGATGAACCCGTGGGCATGCTTCCTGTGCCCTCGAAGGTGCGGGTGGTCGAGCGGTAGATTGTTGTGGGTATGTTCCACGATTTCCGGATCTTCGCTCGGCCAAAGACAAAGCGCAGCTACTATTCCGACCGTCGCCAAGCTTGCCAACACGACCAGAGCAGGAAGCAAACCGAACGTGGTCATGAGCCATCCTGACAGCGGGTATGTCACCAACCAACAGGCGTGCGACAAGGCGAACTGAGCAGCGAAGATGGCCGGTCTGTCCTCAGCATGAGCTGAGCGGCGCAGTAGGCGGCCAGACGGCGTCTGGACCGTCGAGTAGCCAATGCCCACAACCAGCCACACGAACAGTAGTAGCGGCCAGCTCAGCCCGACCATAAGGGTCGCCGCCGCGATCCCAAGGAGTGCTGCAACCATCGCCCACGCGCCAGCGACCATCACTGGCCTGTCCTTGACGTGATCCAGCACGCGCGGCAAGAGAAGCGCCGCGATCATACTGCCCGCCCCGAAGGCAAACATCGTCCATGCCAAGGCGCTTTCGCCCAAGCCAAGCTCTGCCCGCACCAGAACGACCGAATTCACGAGCACCATTGCACCCGCGCTTGAGACCGCAAGGTTGAGGCCAAGAAGCCCGCGTAGACGTGGAGTGGCGAGGTAGATACGGATGCCCCTCGTGGTGCGGTCATAGATGCCGCGCGGTTCCGATGCCTTTGGGCTTGGGAGGAAAACCGAAACCACGAGCAGGGCAGAGGCCGCAAAGCCAACCGCTGTTGCAAGAAAGAGGTTATTGAAGGTCATTACCGCAAGCAGGAGCGCGGCGAGTGTCGGGCTGATGATGTTTTCAAGATCATAGGCGAGCCGCGAGAGCGACAGGGCGCGGGTGTAGCGGCCCTCGTCTGGCAACACGTCGGGGATCGTGGCTTGAAACGTCGGTGTGAAGGCAGCAGACGCGGATTGCAGCAGGAAGATCAGCACGTAGACCTGCCAGACTTCGGTAACAAACGGCAGACAAAGCGCAACCGCCCCGCGCACCAGATCAAGGGCCACCAGCAGAACGCGGCGGTTCACCCGGTCTGCGAAAGCCCCAGCAACGGGTGCAATGCCGACATAAGCCACCATCTTGATGGTGAACACGGTCCCCAACACCATGGCCGCGCCGTCGCCAGCCAGGTCGTAGGCAAGGAGCCCAAGCGCGACAGTGGCGAGCCCGGTCCCCAATAGCGCGACAACCTGCGCCAGAAACAGGTGGCGATAGGTGCGATCGGATAGAATGTCGAACATGTTTGTCCTCAGAGGTAGCGAGAGATCGCCTTCAATTCTGACTTGTCATGGTCATCGCCAGCGTCGAGACAGTTATCCATGTGGTCATGGATAAAAGCCTGCTTCGCGTTCCGGATGGCGCTTTCCACGGCCTGTAGCTGCTGTGCGACTTCGAGGCAGGGCCGCCCTTCCTCGATCATTGCAATAACGGAGTGCAAGTGCCCATCGGCGCGTTTCAGCCGGGATATGACCCTGGGATGGCTTGCATGGGTATGGGGCTTTGTCATATGAAATGGCTAACCTCCCCGGGAGGATGGTGCAAGACACCGCATAACGGCATGGGCAGGATGGAGCGGGTGACCAGATGAGGTGCGGAAAGGCAATATTGCACGGCATGCGCCGCGCGCTGTTTGTCTTGTCGTGTTTCGCGCTCATCGCCTGGAACGTCACGCCCACCTCATCCCATGCCCCGACGGTCATCCAAACCTTGCAAGAACATGCGGAAATGGTCGCGACACACGGGCATTCTCATGGGCTTGAAGAAGACCTGATGTGGGCGCTGCACGGGCATAGCCATGACACAGCAGATCACGACCATTCACAAGCTGTTCTCATGCCCTCCCGCGTGAACCAATCCCACACTGAAGCCGGTTCGGTATGGCGCATTCTTGCGTCCTTGGATTGGCAATCCCCGCATTTCCGATTGGAACGTCCTCCACGCGTGTGATGCCGCCTCAAAGGGCTTTCATTCACACGATCACGGACAATCCAAGGAGCAAACCATGCAATCCGTTCTCGCGGATGGCCTTTCGCGGTGCCGATCACGCGCCGCTGCCATCCTGTCTTCTCTGGCCATCTTGATGCTTTGGGCATCTGCGGCCGCTGCCCACAACGTCACCGAAGGTGATGCGGGCTACATCCAGGAAATCTGGGGGATCAACATCATCCCCTTCATGTATCTCGGCGCCAAGCACATGGTGACCGGATACGACCACATCCTTTTCCTACTGGGTGTTGTGTTCTTCCTCTACAAGATGAAGGACGTCGGCATCTATGTCAGCCTCTTTGCCATAGGGCATTCGACCACGATGCTGCTCGGCGTCTGGTTCGGCTGGGGCATCAACGCCTACATCATCGACGCCATCATCGGCCTGTCAGTCGTCTACAAGGCGCTCGACAATCTCGGCGCCTATCAGCGCTGGTTCGGGTTCCAGCCCAACACCAAGGCCGCGACGCTGATCTTCGGCTTCTTCCATGGCACAGGTCTGGCCACGAAGATTCTCGACTACGAGATCGCGTCGGAAGGGCTTCTGCCTAATCTCATCGCGTTCAACGTGGGTGTCGAGATCGGGCAGCTCATGGCGCTCGCCGTGATCCTGATAGTCATGGGTTACTGGCGGAAGTCCCCCAACTTCTTTCGCCAGGCCTACACCGTCAACGTCGTCATGATGTCCATGGGTTTCATCCTGATGGGCTACCAGATCACCGGCTTCTTCGTCGCCGCGTAACTTATTGGAGACCAAAATGTTCAACGCAGAAAAACCCAGCCTGGAAGAATTGCCGAGCTCTGCACAACTTCTGAAATCCACGATCATCGCCGCAGTTTCGGCCATCGTGATCCTGGTGACAGTCGTCTTGCCAGCGGAATACGGCATTGACCCGACAGGCGTCGGTCGTGTCATCGGCCTTGCGGAAATGGGCGAGATCAAGATGCAGCTTGCCGAAGAGGCTGAAGCGGACCGGTTGCTGGAAGCCGAAAGCAACGACCAATCGAGCTTGCTGGATGGCTTCTTTAGCCTCTTCGTCGGGGCTGCCCACGCACAGGAGGTAGACCTCTGGCGCGACGAGATCACATTCACGCTCGCGCCTGGAGATTCGGCTGAATGGAAGTTGGTTATGAGCGAAGGGCAAACGGCAGAGTATCGCATGATCGTCGAAGGCGGTCGCGTGAACTTTGATCTTCACGGCCACGGTTCCGGTCAGTCGATCACCTATGAACGAGGACGGGGTTCTGCCGGGGCTGAAGGAACCATCGTCGCCGGTTTTGACGGAGAACACGGCTGGTTCTGGCGCAACCGGGACAGTTCCGAGTTGACCGTCACAGTTCAGGTTCGCGGTGAATACGCCGAGTTTATCGACGCGGGCTAACAAAGAAGCTGCCATTCGTTGGCTCCGCAGCGAATGGCAGCAGTCCGCCCTGCAGGCCCGTGCGCAGTGACCGGCCCAGAGCTGCCATTGACCCATCGCCTTTTTCGCTGCGGTGCGGCCCGACAAACCGGACTTTGGCTGAGCGCGAGCGGATTTGAGACGCTACAGGTCCATAAAACGCAAGGATCAGCCCTTCGTCGCAATGTCGCCAGTAGACAGAGCCGGCATGGAGCATTCCCATGCAAGGCTGCGTATCCCGGTCAGAAGGCAGTGATTACTGCAATCACCGCGGCACAAATTGATCCCACCGCCGGAAAGACAGTCGAGATCGAGAGCTGGTTCCTCTTTTCCATCGCAGCAAAACGCTCCTCTTGCATCTTCTGGATCGCGATCGGATTCATGTCATAAGTCGGGAACATCTTGGTTTCTCCTCATTTATTCTGATGCTTGTGAGGAAGACCATCGCCCGTCGCCGTGAGGGCGCCGTCAAAGCAAGCGTAACGTAAGTGTAATTTCGTGTTGGTTTGTCGCGCGCACGCAAACTTGTCGGTTGTGACGGCGAGCGGCCTGACCGAGTATGTTCTGCGACGTCATGTAGGGGTGTCCGGAATGAGTAAGACAGCACCTGGGAAACTCATCTTGCGGCTATTGGGCGGCCTGGAGCTCGACGCACCTGAGGCAAAATCCTTGCCTCGCAAGGTTAAGGCGCTTACCGCCTGTGTAGCGTTGCACGGTTCAAGAGGGATCAGCCGGGAGCGGCTGGCGGGGCTTTTCTGGGAAGACCGGACTGAGGATCAATCCCGTGCCAGCCTACGCCAAGCACTCTCGCTATTGCGTCGGAGCCTTGACGACGCACTTGTTGCCGATGATGGCATTGTCAGACTCGATCCTGCGGTCGTCTCAGTAGATGTCTGGGACTTCGATGAAGAGGTCGCCAAAACGGATGCAGCGTCGCTTGAAACGGCGTCGTCAATCTATGTTGGCGATCTGCTCGACGGCTTCAGCATACGAGAGGAAGCTTTCGAAGCATGGCTTAGGACCGAGCGCGAGCGGCTCCGCAACCTCATGACCACGTGCCTGACGCACCTGCTAACCGACCCATCCGTATCGAGCGATCCAGCCCGGCTTATCAGCCTCGGCGCGCGGCTTATCGAAATTGATCCGCTGAACGAGCAGGGCCATCGAAGCCTGATGGCTGCCTACGCTGTGCAAGGGCGTTATGATGCAGCACTCATGCAATTCACAAGAGTCCGTGACATACTTGATCGCGAACTTGGACTGAGACCACAGCCGGAGACAATAGCTCTCAGGGCACGCATCAGGCTGGAGCGTGCCAATCCAACGCCTGATGCTGAGGCACGCCAAAACCTGGGCGAAAAGTCCGCCGATCACGAGACGGAACTCGGCGCCCTTGGCATCGAACTTGCGATACCTCCTGAACCGTCTCTCATTGTCACTCCGTTTCGTGATCTCTCTGGTGGCCGTCTCGATCACCTCGCCGAAGGGCTACGCATCGACATCCAAAGCGCACTCGTCAAGATCTCGGGGCTCTTCGTCATCGCGGCAGGCAGTGCGGCAAGCTATGCCGGGCAGGATGTAGGGCCGGAGCAGATCTCCACAGAGATGGGTGTGCGCTACGTGCTGACGGGTGCAGTTCGTGGCTCCGAGAGGCGTATCCGGGTCTCCGCTGAATTGACAGACGGGCTAACCGGTCAGGTGGTGTGGAGCGAGCGTTACGATCGGGATCTTGATGAGGACTTTGTCGTCCCCGACGAAATTGTAGAACGTATCGTTGCAATGCTGGACGTGACTGTTGCGCGGGGAGAGCAAGCACGGGTTTGGCGAAAGACCCTTCGAAATCCAGATGCGCTTGCTCTTTACTACAAAGGTCTCGAGCGCCTTACGCAGTTCGACAAGCAAAGCGTGGCGTCGGCTCGCAGGCTATTCGAGCGCGTCAGTGAGATTTCGCCCGAAGTTACTCTCGGACCGACGCTCGTCGCTTTTTGCCATTATTGGGATGTGACCATGGGGTGGGGAGAGGACTCAGCCCGAAGCCTCCTCGCAGCAACCGAATGGGCTGAACGCGCAAGCCAGCTCGAGGATGCTGATGGTCAGGCTCATGCAATTCTTGCGCATGTGCGCCTGCTGCACGGCGAGCATGAAGAAGCCTTGCGCCTTGCGGAGGTGGCTATCTCAATCAGGCCGCAATGCGCGACCACCAATGCCCTCTATGCAAATATTCTTCTTTGGCATGGGCGGCCTGGGGAGGCATTGGATCGGGTCAACTTCGCGATCCGCGCTGCGCCTATATACGCGTCGTGGTGGGTCGAAATTCTCGCAGCCGCATATCGCGATTTGGGGCGACTTGAGATGGCGGAAGCGGCTGCTCGTGAATTGCTCAGACGAAAACCCGATAACCTCGAGGCCAGCATTTTGCTCGCGGGCATTCTCGCTGCGCAAGGTCGCCTTGACGAAGCGGCCCGGATCGGCGCGGAGGTTATGTCACTCGATCCTGATTGTTCAGCCGAAAATCTTGCCCGCCGTCACCCGTATCGCTGCGAGACCGATCTCGAGAAACTTCTTGGCTTGCTGAGGTCATGCGGTTTGCCGGGATGACGCCATTGAACGTCCTAAATTTGGGATGGTTATGATCGAAGCCACTACCAATTGCTGCCATCGCGGAAAGAGCTCGCTACATGAGCGGGTGGCGTTGCTTGTCGGCGTAGGCGATTGCTGGAGGTGTCGCTTTGATGAAGGCGTGAAATCTGGAAAGTAGCCGTTCGTGAGGAGCGCAGCATTCTGCAATGGGCTCGAAGGAGATCTCGGAGGCGGCGCAGCGTCCGCTTGCTCCCAGCCAATTCAGGTGACGGGAACGGCCCAGAGCCAACCTTGGCCGTGAGGTCGGACGCCGCATCGGAGCTTCACCGAAGCGGCCATTCATGCAGACCGCAGCATTTTGGGTGACCAGAGGTCCGTAGTGCGGACAAAGTGTGATTTCGCTGCGGTTGCGCCAATGACAGGAAACTGAGCTTTGATGCTAAGTTGACTGGCCCCGGAGGAGGCACGGCTATTCGGCTAAGACCTTCGATTTGTTTCGGAGGTGATCAACCAACGTTCTCTCGAAGTCTGTCGGGTGGTGGGAGTCGTTGGTCAAAATTCCAAGCGTTCGAATCAAGCTACGATTACTCAATGGAACAGTAGTAAGACCGGGAAGTTCGCAAGCTTTTGCAGCCCCTTCTGGAACCACAGCTACACCCAAGTTCTGACGGATCATATGGAAGCCCGTTACCAGTTGCCGTACCTCCGCAATGGTCTTCGGTTCTACCCCGGTTCGTTCCATGATGGCCGACAACCAGTCGTGTGAGGTGGTACCGGACGGAAACCGGATCATCGGTTGCGAAACGATGGCGTCGTCATCAATTTCGGCCTCTTTAGCCAACGTGTTGAATTCAGACATCACAACGCACGCAAAATCTTGGTGCAGCGCCTCAAAGTGCAATCCAGGAGACGGAACAAACACGCTGGTGATACCGAAATCAATATCCCCGTCCCGGACCAGGCGAATACTTTCCTCGTCATCGATTTCCGAAATGTCGAGGATGTGGTTCGGAAATCTTTCTCGTAGCGCCTGAAAGACCGGCACCACAAAGAGAGCCGCATAGGACGCCGGACTTGCGATCCGCAGAATTTGCTCCGCTCCCTGACCAAGCGAAGCCAATTGATCGAGTATGGCCCCATTGCTTGATAGAAAGCGGCGAAAGGCAGGCAGCAGTGCGGCGGCACCGGAAGACAACCGCAACCCCTCCTTGTCGCGCTTCAGCAGGTCGAGCCCTAACTGCTCCTCCAATTGTTTAACGTGTTGTGAGACAGCGGGTTGTGTCAATCCCAGCTCTTGAGCAGCCATCGAAAAGGAGCAATGCTCTGCAACTGCGAGCAAGCTGCGGACACGCCGTACGGACAGTTCTTCGCGTCTTGATCCGGTCATAACCATTTTCCGCCCTCCATAACGAAACATTATTTTTCCTGGATTGTATAAAGATATATCAAATCGGTATCCGCAAGACCACAAGGAGACTGGTGATGCCAGCACATGATCCGGCCGTTCAGCGTATTCACGCCCGAAAAAATCACTGCTGCTATGGCATGGGATTGGGGGTTATCATTCTGGATGATGTCTACCCCGGGTTTCCCGGCGACGTGCGTAACGCCAGCGCCTATCCTTTCCCGGTCCAATACGAAATCGCGGAAGGCGTTGATATCAAGAAGCTTGTCCGGGGAGAAAACAAAGAGGCGTTACTCGAGCCGGTGCTCGCGGCGGCGCGAAAACTTGAACGCATGGGATGCCGCGCTATTGCGGCGGAATGCGGCTATTTTGCATGGTTCCAAAAAGAAATCGCCGGGGCTGTGAATGTCCCGGTGTTCGCTTCAAGCCTGTTACAGGTGCCGTTGGCCCAAACGATTATCGGTGACGACAGGGTTGTCGGCATCCTTGTCGCTGAGGGTGACGAATTGTACGACCGGCATCTCACCTCTGTCCGGGTGCAGCTGGGATCGAACTATGTGGTCCAAGGAGCAAAGGACGACGGCAAATGCCCTCAGTTCGACAGCCTGTGGACCAAAGATTTGCGGCCCGACATTCCTATGGCGGATTATTCCAAGGCCGAACAGGATATCATATCCGTCGCCAAGGGATTTGCCGCCGAGCACACTATGATGGGTGCAATGGTGCTCGAATGCACTGGGTTTCAACCTTTCGCTCGCGCGATCCAACGGGAAATTGACATGCCCGTGTTCAGTTGGTCGACGTTGCTCGACTATGCTTATTCAGTCGCAGCACACCGCGATTTCTACGGGCATGTGTAGAAATTTTAGCGACCCACATTTCGCCATAACTCCGCGGCAATTCCAGAACTATCACCCCAGGTCTGCCAACGGCCGCTATCGACGCATCGGTTCCATTGATCAAAGCCGCAGCATTTTGCGGAATGGGCTCGAAGCCGACCTGCGGCGGTGCAGCACATGTTTCTTCTCCATAGGTGCGCCACCGTCGGTCGGACGGGCTTCGGCCGAAGACCGGTCTCAGCCCGAAGCGGACACGGTCCGCGCTTCCGTTCAGCCTGCACAGCTCCAACAGGTCGGCGGAGAGTTGGGGCGTAGCCCGTTGGAAATCGAAGCGATCCTTCAATCCACCGGTGAAGGCATCCAGAATATCCTCGACGCGATCAACGCGTACAACGAATTGCTCTACGACGTGGTGATCCCGCGTCTCTTTGGACTCCTGTATGATTTGGAGCAACACGAGATCACAGATGAGCATGAAGTCGAACTCGTGCGATTGCCGGAGAACGGCTCATACTCCGTAATGGCTGATCCAAAGCTGGTGGTGAGAGATGACGATGTCGAAGAAAGGCGACAACATGATCGACGATCCGATCGTACAGGCTAAACGTGAGTATGCTGAGCAGATGGCCGAGGCATCAGGTATGGAATATGCCATTATCCGAGGAACCGACGCTGAGGCTCACAATTTCAGATTTCTGCTTTCTTAGCCTCTTGAACAGAATTCCTGAGTCTGGAGTTGCGAGACGGCCAAAGTCTGGTGTCAGTTATGAACTGCAACACGCAGCCTTGACCATGCGAAGTGCTGGAAAATAGCGGAATCATGTACGGCGAAAATTCCACAACCCATTAATATTAAACAATTTTACTGAGAGTTGTGGTGCCCGGGGGCGGAATCGAACCACCGACACGAGGATTTTCAATCCACTGCTCTACCCCTGAGCTACCCGGGCACGGGACAGGAAACTCTCCTGTGGGTGGAGGCGTTCTAGGGGGTTCGGGCGGGGCTGTCCATAGGGTTTGAAAGATTTTTTATGGGCCTGCGGGTTGTCAGGGATTTGCAGCAGCGTGGGCCGGGTAACAGACCGCATAAAGCCCATAAACCAAAGGAAAAGAGCCGCGGATTGCGCCGCGGCTCTTGCCCGTCTTGTGTCCCGTGATCAGGCGGATTTTTGCGGCCGCATGTCGGCAGCATCGATCCCTGCCACCGCGACCGGCTTTTTCATCGCGTCCCGGCGGAAAGGTTCACCCAGTTCCTGGTTGATCAGCGCCTCGATCAGCGTGGTCTTGCCAGCGGCCTGATCCTTGAGCGCTTGATCGAGCGCCTCGGACAGCTCGTCCATGGTGCGCGCGACAACGCCTTGCAGGCCACAGGCCTTTGCGATGCCAGCGTAGCTGACTTGCGTGTCCAGTTCGGTGCCGACGAAGTTGTCGTCATACCACAGTGTCGAGTTCCGCTTCTCGGCACCCCACTGGTAGTTGCGGAACACAACTTGGGTCACAGCGGGCCACTCACTGCGGCCAATAGCGGTCAGTTCCGTCACGGCGATGCCAAACGCCCCGTCACCGGAGAAGCCCACGACCGGCGTGTCCGGGCAGGCGATCTTGGCGCCCACGACGGCAGGCAACCCGTATCCACAGGGGCCAAACAAGCCCGGTGCCAAGTATTTCCGCCCCTCTTCAAACGACGGATAGGCGTTGCCGATGGCGCAGTTGTTGCCGATATCGGACGAAATGATCGCTTCTTTCGGCAGGGACCGTTGGATCGCGCGCCAGGCCATGCGGGGGCTCATCCAATCGGGCTTATCGGCGCGGGCGCGTTCGTTCCAGGTGGTGCCGGGATCGTCATCTTCGTGGTCCATCGAGGACAGCTGCTGTGCCCAGGCAGACTTGGTTTGTGCGATACGCGCCTTGCGCTCGGCCCGGCCATCGTCACCGGCGGTCTCGGACAGCTGCTCGAGGATCGAGGTTGCGACTTTCTTGGCGTCACCAACGATGCCGACCGTGACCGGCTTGGTCAGGCCGATACGGTCCGGGTTAATGTCCACCTGGATGATCTTGGCGTTTTGCGGCCAGTAGTCGATCCCATAGCCCGGCAGGGTCGAGAACGGATTCAGGCGCGTGCCCAGGCACAAGACGACATCGGCCTGGCTGATCAGCTCCATCCCGGCCTTCGATCCGTTATAGCCGAGAGGCCCGGCGAATAGCGGGTGCGAACCTGGGAAGGCGTCATTGTGCTGGTAGCCCACGCAAACCGGGGCATCCAGACGTTCGGCCAGTGCCATGGATGCGGGGATCGCGCCGCCGATGACCACGCCTGCGCCGTTCAGAATGACGGGCGACTTGGCTTCGGACAGCAGGCGGGCAGCTTCTGCCACGGCTTCTTCACCGCCGCCGGGGCGTTCAAATTCCACAATGGCGGGCAGGTTGATGTCGATCACCTGGGTCCAGTAGTCACGCGGCATGTTGATCTGTGCAGGGGCCGAGGCACGCTTGGCGTTGATGATCACCCGGTTCAGCACTTCGGCCACGCGCGACGGATCACGCACTTCTTCCTGATAGGCCACCATGTCCTTGAAGGCGGCCATCTGTTCCACTTCCTGGAAGCCGCCCTGCCCAATTGATTTATTGGCGGCCTGCGGCGTGACCAGCAGCAGCGGGGTGTGGTTCCAATAGGCGGTTTTCACTGCCGTGACGAAGTTGGTGATGCCGGGGCCGTTCTGGGCGATCATCATGCTCATCTTGCCGGAGGCGCGGGTATAGCCATCGGCCATCATCCCGCCGGATCCTTCATGAGCGCAGTCCCAGAAACGGATGCCCGCTTGCGGGAACAGGTCGGAGATCGGCATGAAGGCGGAACCGATGATGCCAAAGGCATCTTCGATCCCGTGCATTTGCAGCACTTTTACAAAGGCTTCTTCGGTCGTCATTTTCATTTGGGATGTCTCCACGGCAAAGGATTGGCACAAGATGTGCTTTGGCGTCGTTTGTAGCGACTCGCCCTGCCCTGTCGTTAGGGCCAGTTAGCGCGGCTCGCTATGGCCAATGCCGGCGATTTCTTCTGCGATCCGGCGAATGCCTTCGGGGATTTTTTCAGAAGAGATGGAACTGTAGGCCAGCCTGTAAAACCGCCGTGCGTCATCCGCCGGGCTGAAGAAGCTGCGGCCCGGTTCAATGACCACACCGCGTTCATAAAGCCGGTAGGCCAATAGCTCTGTATCCACCCGCGGCGGGGCCGCCATCCAAAAGCTTGATCCACCCGTGGCAACAGCACCAGATATCGTCAGGCCGTTCTTTTCAATGGCTTCGGCCATGACCGTCCGGCGGGTTTCGTAGGCCTTGCGCATACGGTTGATCTGCGCGTCGTAATGGCCGAGCGACAGAAAATAGGCGACCGTCCGCTGGATGTGGCCCGGCGGGTGGCGGAGCACCAAAGCCCTCAGCGCGCGGGCTTCGCGGATGAATTCCTCATCCGCCACCACGTAACCAAGCCGCAAACCAGGGAAGAGCGATTTGGAAAACGACCCGATATAGATCACCGCTCCGCTGTCATCCATCGACTTCAGCGCGGGTGAAGGCGCGTTCTTGAACGACAGCTCAAATTCGTAGTCATCCTCGACCACCACAAAGCCGCGTTCAGTCGCCAGTTCCAGCAGCCGTCTGCGACGGTCCACCGGCATCGTCATATTGGTGGGGCAGTGATGCGACACGGTGGTAAAGACCACGTCCGTGTCGGGGGGCAAGTTTTCGGGTGGCAGGCCCTCGTCATCCACATCGACGGGCACCAGATGACAGCGGGTCTGCGTCAGGATCTCTCGCAGTCCGGGATAGGTCGGGTTTTCCAGCACCGCCTTGCGTCGCTGTGTCAGAAGGATCTGCGCTGTCATCCAAAGGGCGTTCTGCGCGCCCATGGTGATCAGGATTTCCTCTTTCCGCGCGGCAATGCCCCGGCGCGGCAGGATATGGCGCTGAATATGTTCCAGCAGGCGTTCATCGTCTTCTTCGTAGCGATCCGCGGTCAGGATCTTGAAATCCTTCTGTCCCAGTGCCTGCAATCCGCATTGCCGCCATGTCTGATGGGAAAACAGTGAAGGGTCCGCCTGCCCGTAGATGAAGGGATACGGGTATTCATGCCAGTTTGCGGGTCTGAGCGGCAAAGCCGGGCTGTCGAAGCGCTGACCGATCGCCCGCGACCAGTCTATGCCAGCCTTTGCAGGGCGCCCTGTCAGGTCAAATTCAGGCGGCGTGGGCGCCGTATCTGACACAAAATACCCCGAACGCCCCCGCGAAATCAGGTAATCATCAGCCACCAATTCGGTATAGGCGTTCGTAACGGTGATCCGGCTTATGCCAAGGTGCACAGCCAGTTTCCGACTAGATGGCAGCTTTTCCCCGGGTCTGAAACGACCCGACAGAATGCCCTCGGCCACAAGCCGTTGCACCTTCTGTTGAAGGGTTCCCTCGGCCTGAGCATCAAGGAAAAAGGATTCCACCGGGATCGTCACGACTGGACTTTGCCTCTGATTGACCTTGGTCACTCCACATGCGCGGGCCGCTCCCTCCTTGTCAATCCTCTGGCGCTATGCATGGATAGGCTCTGGCCCTATCTGGCACAGGCACAACCCGGCACTGTGAACTCAGAGACCGTTTTCCGGTGGAGAAAGATATGAACACCCCCTTCAACCCGAATGATATCAGCCATGTGATCGAGGCTGACCGCGCCAATGTCTGGCACCATCTCGTGCAGCACAAACCCTTCGAAACCGGCGAACCCCGGATCATCGTCGAGGGCAAGGGCATGCGGGTCTGGGACGCCAATGGCAAGGAATATATCGACGCCGTGTCCGGTGCCGTTTGGACTGTCAATGTCGGCTACGGCCGCAAGCGCATTGCCGACGCGGTGCATGAACAGCTGATGAAGATGTGCTACTTTGCGCAGGCCGCAGGCTCGATCCCCGGTGCGCTTTTTGCCGAGAAACTGATCGAGAAGATGCCAGGCATGTCGCGCGTCTACTACACGAATTCAGGGTCGGAAGCGAACGAGAAAGCGTTCAAGATGGTCCGCCAGATCGCCCACAAGAAGTACGGCGGCAAGAAGACCAAGATCCTCTATCGCGACCGCGATTACCATGGCTCCACCCTCGCCGCGATGTCGGCAGGCGGCCAGGACGAACGCAACATGCAATACGGCCCCTTCGCGCCCGATTTCGTGCGCGTCCCCCACTGCATGGAATACCGTAAGGAAGAGCTTGGCCTTGGCCATCTCTCGGGCCGTGACTTCGGCATCGCCGCGGCAAACCTGATCGAAGAGGTAATTCTGCGCGAAGGGCCGGAAACCGTTGGCGCGCTCTGCCTCGAACCCGTGACCGCCGGCGGCGGTGTCATCGAAGCGCCCGAGGGTTACTGGGATCGCGTGCAGGAGATCTGCAAACAATATGAAGTGCTGCTGCATATCGACGAGGTCGTCTGTGGCGTTGGACGCACCGGCACCCAGTGGTTCGGCTACCAGCATTACGGCATCAAGCCCGACTTCGTGACCATGGCCAAGGGCGTGGCCTCCGGCTATGCCGCCATCGCCTGCATGGTGACCACCGAGGAGGTGTTCGACCTGTTCAAGACCGACCCCTCGGACAAGCTCAACCACTTCCGCGACATCTCCACCTTCGGCGGCTGCACCGGCGGCCCGGCAGCGGCGCTGGAGAATATGGCGATCATCGAGGAAGAGGGTCTTCTGGAAAACTGCACCAAGATGGGTGCGCGGATGATGGGCAACCTTCAGGCGTTGATGGACAAGCACCAGATCATCGGCGACGTGCGCGGCAAGGGCCTTTTCCTGGGGGCGGAACTGGTCAAGGATCGCGAAACCAAGGAACCCGTCGATGAAAAGGACGTGATGGCCGTGGTGGGCGAATGCGCCGCGCTTGGCGTGATCATCGGCGCCTCGAACCGCTCGATCCCCGGCAGAAACAACGTGCTGTGCTTCAGCCCGGCGCTGATCGCCACCGCCGAGGATATCGACGCGATCACCGATGCCGTGGACAAGGCGCTGACCAAGATCTTCGGCTAAGCCCGGCGCATAGACCTGACCCAGAAGGCCCCGTGGACCGATCCGTCCCCGGGGCCTTTTTTTCATGCCGAAACGCCCCGGCGCGCCCCGTCCATGCGACATCCGGTTCTCAAGCCCTCTGCCCTTCTTCTTTGTCCAAATACTCCGGGGTTTGGGGCAGCGCCCCAAGCGGGTCGATGCGCCGAAGGCGCAGCGAAATCGTCCTGTGGGGATCATCATTCCTAACCATCTCTTACCGGCGACTTGGCCCTTCACAGCCGCCACAGGGCACGCATCTAGGGCCCGGCGGCCCGGTGAAGACCCCGCGTCAGCGGGGCGAACCGGGCCGCCCCCCGGTCGACGCCGCAGGCGGCGAAACGAAAAAGCCCCCGGCAGAACCGGGGGCCTTTCAGAAGCTCCGAGGGCTGGCGATCAGGCCTTGCCCTTCCAGGGCACCAGCACCCGCTCAGCCCAGCGCATCAGCATGTCGATCCCGTATCCGATGATCCCGATCAGGATGATCCCCATGATCACGATATCGGTCAGCTGGAACTTCGACGCGGCCACGATCATCTGCCCGGCGCCCTGTTCGGCGGCCACCAGTTCCGCGGCCACGACCGTGCCCCAACAGACCCCCATTGCAACGCGCGCACCGGTGAAGATCTCCGGCAGAGAGTTGGGGATGATCACGTGGCGCATGATCTGGCTTTTCGAGGCCCCCAGCGAATAGGCCGCGTGGATCTTCGAGATCGACACGCCGGATACACCCGCCCGTGCCGCAATGGTCATGATCCAGAGCGCGGCGAGGAACAGCAGGAAGATCTTGCCGCTTTCATCGATGCCAAACCAGATGATGACCAGCGGGATCAGTGCGAGCGGCGGCACCGGGCGCATGAATTCGACGATCGGGTCGAACCAGCCACGGAACCAGTTGCTGAGGCCCATTGCGTAGCCCAGCGGGATCCCCACGGCAGCCCCCAGCGCAAAGCCCGCCAGAACCCGGAAGAGCGAATATCCCAGATGCTCGGCAAGGGTGAAGCCACGATAGCCTTCATCCGCGATCTCAAGCAGACGATCCCAGACCGCTTCCGGCGAGGGCAGCCAGATGGGTTCCATCTGCATTCCGCCATTGGGAGTGAAGCGCACCGTACCCCGGCGGCTCAGCGTCACGACACCGTCGCCGGTATCGACCTCGCCCACTTCCGGCTCCAGCGGCTGGCCATTGATGGCGACCACGCGGAACCCGTCTTCGTCGGCCCCTTCGTCATTGTCGCCGGTCTGGATCAGGCTCGACCGGCCACCGCCGATCGCCGCGCTGTCATCGCGCGCAAACCCGTCACCGCCATCGGCGCCCTCGGGTGGCTCCACATCCTCGCCAACCGGGTGCACGATGACCCGCACGGTTGCGTCATCACGTTCACCCGCCGCGTTTTCGGCAGTGTAGGTAAAGCTGGTTTCGCCCAAAAACGGCCCCGGCGCGTGGATGGGAGAGATGACCGACCCGGTGAATGCGCCCCAGATCAGGAAGATCGACAGGACTGAAATGACCGAAGCCGCCCGGTTGGGGCGCACGGCACTTTCATCGCCGAAGGTCACGGTCTTGAGCGACGTGAAGTCGTGGCGCGATTCCCGCATTGAAGTGAAGGCTTTCACCGCCACGAAGGCCAGGACGAAGATGGCGACATAGATGACTGCAATCAACATCACGCGGCCCCCTCTGTGCGGCCCATGATCTCTTCTTCCATATCCCAGATCATCGACAGGATTTCTTCGCGCCGCTCTCCGAATTCGGGATGTTTCTTAACTTCTCGAAGGTCGGCATTCACGCCCATATCGGCAAAGGGCAACTGGTATTCCCGGTGCAGGCGTCCGGGTCTAGGGGCCATGACGATCAGCCGCTCGCCCAGAAGCAGCGCTTCCTCGACCGAGTGGGTGATCAGGATGATTGTCTTGCCGGTTTCCTTCCACAGCTTCAGCACCAGACCCTGCATCTTTTCGCGCGTCAGCGCGTCAAGCGCGCCCAGCGGTTCGTCCATCAAGATCACATCGGGGTCATTAGCAAGGCAGCGGGCAAGCGCCACACGCTGCTGCATTCCGCCCGAAAGTTCATAGACCGCCTTTTCCTTGAAATCCTGAAGGCCCACGGTTTCCAGAAGATGGTCGGTGATCTGGTCCCGTTCTTTCTTGGGCATACCTTTCATGCGGGGTCCGAAATCGACGTTCTGGCGAACGCTCATCCATTCAAAGAGCGCGCCCTTCTGAAACACCATCCCGCGCTCGGCGTCAGGGCCGGACACATAGTGGCCATTGAGTTCGATCTTGCCCTCGGTGGGGGCAAGAAAGCCCGCGATGATGTTGAGAAGAGTTGTCTTGCCGCAGCCCGAAGGGCCCAGGACAGACATGATCTCCCCTTCCTTAATGGTCAGCGATACGTCCTTGAGCGCCTGTACGACCCCGCCATCCGGCAGATCGAAACGCATGGAGATGCTGTCGAGCACTAGCCCGGTCATGCTGCCCTACCTTCCCTGAAAAAGTGAAACTGTGCAGAGGGGATGGCGCGGCAAAGCTCCGCGCCATCCGATAACAGGGATCACATCCCGTCATGCACCATTTGCAGTGGGCCAGTGTTGACCGCACTTTCGTAGGACTCGCGTGCCGAGTCGATGTTGCCGGTCGCAACGAAGAAGTTGCCTACTTCCAGAAGGAAGTTCTGGGTACCGCCGCCGAGCCATGTCTCGGACAGCTGCTCTTCCACGGATGGGAAGACGAAGCCGGCCATGGTGGCGGCGGTCGCGTCTTCATCCATACCTGCGTCGCGTGCGATCACCGGCAGCATTTCGTCGGTATGCTCACCCGAATTCCACATGGCGTTCATGTCGGCGGTGACTGACAGGAAAGCGGCCAACAGTTCCGGCTCTTCTTCTGCGAAGGACGCGGGGACCGAGGTCACGTCGAAGACGTAGATGCCCAGTTCCTGCTTTTCCGCGCCGGTCAGCAGGGTGTTGCCATGTTCCATCATGCGGCGCAGCGCACCACCCCAGCCACAGGCCATGTCGAGCGAGCCCTGGGCCAGCGCGGCGGCGGAATCGGCGGGTGCCATGTCCACAACCTCGAGGCTGCTGACGTCGATGCCGAAATGCTCCATCTGGCGCAGGAAGCCGTAATGGGCGGCGGTGCCGATCGGCACGCCCACTCGGGCACCGGCCAGATCCTCGACGTTGGATGCGTCGATTTCCATCGATTCATGCACAACGCAGTTGTCGTTGTCAGAGTAGCTGACTGCCACGTCCACAACCTGGATGTCCTGCCCGGCAGAGGCCGCGACCACGAAGGGCGGCACGCCCTGGCTGACCGAGATGTGCACGTCGCCCGACGCCATTGCGGCGGACATGGCGGTGCCGGTATCGAAGGCACGCCAGTTGATGGTCACGCCCATCTCTTCTTCGTAGATCCCCATCTGCTTGGCATATTCGAACGGCATCGGCCATTCGAGGAAGTAGGCGACGGTGATCTCCTCCAGCCCTTGGGCGAAAGAGGCCTGCGCGCTCATCACCAGGCCAATCGCCGTTCCGGCAAGTGCGAATTTCTTCATTCGTAGTCTCCCTGTTCTCAGCGCGGTGTTGCCCGCGCCCATGCTTTTTGCATGAATCAGCTTGCGAGGGTGAAAGCGCTTACGTCAAGGATATCGTTCTGGCTGGACTGATGAAGTTCTCAGTCTGGACTGGTAGATTAAGTTCTGGAATATCCCCGATTTCAGATTTCCGAAGAGCGGTGCATTTTCTTGGCACATCGCCCGAATTTCAGGCCCGCCATGAACAAAAAAGCCCAGGTCAGTGCAGCCGGTCACTGACCTCGGCCAACGCCTCTGCCGCCGCCTCCAGATCTTCGGGGTCCTGCGAGGGCACTGCGTAGCTGCCATTCAGCCAGCGGCCCAGGTCCACATCGGCACAGCGTCGCGAACAGAAGGGGCGGTATTTCTGATCCGTGTCTTTGGTGCAGATCGGGCAGGACATGGGCAGCGCTCCGTTGTGACGGGACGTCATATTGCCATCATGCGCGCCGGGATGCCAGCCCGCTTGCCGCCTGTTGCCACCTGCCCTAGCGTGAGAGTACGGGAGAGGGGAATTTCACATGTCAGCATCCATCCGCGACTTCGATCTCAACGGTATCGGGCGGGAATTCATCGACAATCCCTTCCCCACCCTGCGCGCCTTGCGTGAACAAAGCCCGGTCCATCGCAACGCCGATGGCTCGGTCTACGTGACGCGGCACGCCGATTGCCTGAAGGTTTATCAGTCGCGCGCGATGTTGTCGGACAAGACCGAAGAATTCGGTAAGAAATTTGGCCCCGGCCCGCTGCTGACCCATCACACGACAAGCCTGATCTTCAACGACCCGCCCTATCACACTGTGGTGCGCAAGCTTCTGGCCGGGGCATTCACGCCGCGCAAGCTGGCCGAGATGGAGCCGCTGATCGACGGGATCGTGGACAGGATGCTGGACGATCTGGAGGATCTGGGATCGTTCGATCTGATCCCGGCCTTCGCGATGGTGCTGCCGACCGAGATCATTTCCTTCATGTTGGGGATTCCAGAAGAGTACCGCCGAAAGCTGCGGGGCTTTTCGCTGGCCATTCTGGGCGCGCTTGACCCGGTGATTTCGCCGGAACGGCTGCAGGCGGGCAATGACGCGGTGGCAGAGTTCGGTGCTATCCTGGCAGAGCTGATTGCGCATCGGCGCGCGAATCCCGAGGGCGCGGGACAGGGCGAGGTGCTGGACAGCCTGATTTTCGGGGAAGTGGATGGTCGGCGGCTGACCGAGGAGGAACTGGTGCAGAACTGTATCTTCCTGCTCAATGCCGGGCATGAAACGACCACGAGCCTTGTTGGCAATTCCATCGGCATCCTGTTGGACAATCCCGACCAGTTGGACCTGTTGCAACGGGAACCTGAACATATCGGGACCGCGGTGGAGGAATTCCTGCGGGTCCAGAGCCCGCTTCAGATCGGGAACCGGCTGGCTGGCGAGGATATCGAGCTGACAGACTGCGTGCTGCCCAAGGGCACCTACATCCACACATCGATTGCCGGGGCGAACCGGGATCCGGCGGTGTTCGACAAGCCGGAAGCGGTTGACATTACCCGCAATCCCAACCGGCACCTGGCCTTTGCAACCGGCATCCATGTCTGCCTGGGCGCGACCCTGGCACGGATCGAGGGCAAAATCGCCATTGGCAAGTTCGTCGAGCGCTTCCCGCGTCTGCGTGCGGATGGCCCGGCGGAGATCATGGGGCTGGCGCGGTTCCGGGGCTATAGCAGCCTGCCGGTGAGCATCGCCTGATCAGATCAATGCCGTCAGCGGCCAGCGGTCGCGCTTGCGCTGCAATTCGTACATGCCGAGCGGCGTCCAGCCCGCAAGCACCGTGTCGGTGCCATCGGCGCGGAAGGCACGGCGGAGCGCATCCTCGAACTGGCGGCGGTCCTTCTTGGGCATAGGGGCCACATCCATGGTGATCTGACCGCCGAGCCCACGCAGGCGCAACTGACGCGGCAGGTCCTTCGCGGCCGCGAGGTTGGCCTTCAGCCCGGCTGCCAGCGAGCTATCGGCGCCGGTGTTCACATCCACGGCCACAAGCGCCGATGTCGGCTCGATCATCATCGAGGCCCCAGCCGTCAGCAGAACGGCATCTTGCAGGACGGCGTCTATTTCCTCGAGCACGCCGAGATCGGCAAAGGCGCCTTCCCGGGCGATGACCTCATCAGGTTCGGGGCTGGCCCAATCGCGCCAGGCGGTCATATGGGCGTCCGGGGCATCGACCATCAGTTCCGGTTCACCTGCCAGATCCGCGGTGACGGCCTCGGCCAGATCACGCATCGCGGTGATATCTTCTGCCAGTGCATCGCCATCGACCTCGTCCGAAGCGCTGCGCAGGATCAGGCCGAAGCCCTCGGGAGCGCCTGCCATAGCCTCATGCGCGATTTCAAGCAGGCGGTCGCGTTCTTCTTCATCCTTGATCGAGCGGGCGATGTTCAGCCCCGGTGCGTCCGGCGTCACGATGGCATAGCGCGATTTGAACAGCAGCCGCGTGGTCACGGGCGTGGCCTTGCCATCCGCGCCCATGCCAGTGACCTGCACCAGAAGCGGCTGACCGGGGGATAAGCCCTTGCCCTGCCGCAGAAAGGCTGATTGGCCATCGGGAAGGCGCAGCATCATGCCCCCCTGCCCTTTCAGAGGCCGGTCGCAAACCCCGCGCAGGATCGCGCCGATCCCCGGCGGTCCGTCCTCGGGCGGGTCGATCAGCAGATCCTGCAAGCGCCCATCCACCATCAACGCGGCGGCGGGGCGGTCGTTCAGGGTATCGAGCAGGACAATGCGGCCCTTCATGATTGTCTCCAGACTGGCCAACCCGCAGCGGCCAGCAATTGCGCCGTTTCCGGCAGGGGCAGGCCCATTATGGCGTGAAAACTGCCGCTGATCCAAGGGATGAAGGCCCCGGCAGGGCCTTGGATGGAATATCCGCCCGCCTTACCGCGCCAGTCTTCGCTGGCGAGATAGGCGTTGAGTTCATCATCCGACAGGCGCTTCATCTGCACCCGGCTTTCCACCGTCCGTTCCCAGAGCCGTTCCCCACGGCACACCACAATAGAGGTATAGACCCGATGACGGCGACCAGAGAGAGCCGTCAGAAACTCGGCCGCCTCACCTGCATCCGCAGGCTTGCCCATGATCCGGCGGCCCATGGCAACGGTGGTATCGGCGCAGAGCACGATGTCATCAGACCCCGCCTGCACGGCCAGCGCCTTTTCCCGCGCCACCCGTTCCACATAGGGACGCGGCAGTTCACCGGGCTTGGGATCTTCGTCGATATCAGGGGGCAGAATTGCGTCGGGCGTCACGCCCAAGACCCCCAACAGCTCTTGCCGCCGGGGGCTACCGGATCCGAGGATCAGCTTCATCGAAACGCTTATTTGAAGCGGTAGTTGATCCGACCCTTGGTCAGATCATAGGGGGTCATCTCGACCTGCACCTTGTCGCCTGCCAGAACGCGGATGCGGTTTTTCCGCATCTTGCCTGCCGTATGCGCGATGATCGTATGGCCGTTTTCCAGCTCGACCAGGAATGTCGCGTTCGGCAGGAGTTCCTTCACGACACCGGGGAATTCGAGCAGTTCTTCCTTGGCCATGGTCTCTCCTACAGTCATTATCCGCGTCCCAGCGCGGAATTGGCGGTTAAATGCGCCTGATCGCCGGGTTTTTCAAGGCGAATCTCACTTGCGTGCCGGAACTTGCCGGGGTGTGACCGTTTCGAGCCCTTCCGACCAGTGCGAGAAATTGCCGGCCTGCCCCGTCAGGCGCGGGGCGGCGATGGCGGCGGGGTCAACCTCGAAGGTGATCGGTCCGGGCTTGTCGGTCTCGCCTTGCGCAAGGATACCGTCGGCGGGAAGCCCGTGATCTGGCGGGCAGAAAAAGCCCGCGCGGCCCGTGGACCGGTCGATGATCTCGCAACTGGGCACCTCGCCTACCAGCGGGGCTTGCACAATCAGACATTGGTTTTCGATGGCGCGGGCGCGACAGGATTGGCGCACACGGGTCTGCCCGGCGGGAAAATCGGTGCAGGAGGGCACAAGGATCATTTCCGCCCCGGCCTCGCACAGCGCGCGGGCCTGTTGGGGGAATTCGCTGTCATAGCAGATCAGCAGACCGATCTTGCCGAGGCTCGTCTCAAAAAGGCGCAGTTCATCGCCCCCGATCAGGCCCATCTCCTCGCGTTCATAGGGTAAGAGCAGCAGCTTGTCCTGATGATCGACGCTGCCATCCGGGGCAATCAGCCAGCTGCGGTTGACCGCGCCCTTATCGGTTTTGACCGGGCCGGACCCGGCCACGATATGGCATTTGTGGATCTGCGCCATGTGCCGGAACTGATCCACCCAGGCGCTTGCCCGCTCTGCCGCCAGATCACGCCATTCGGTGACCGTGGCCGAGGGCGGTCCGGCAACCAGCGCCGCCTCCATCGCCGCATATTCGGGGAAGACAACCAGATCGGCGGCGGCATCCTTCAGAATGGCGTCAAGCTTCGCTTCATGCGCAACCCAGCCGGGGTGGCGATCACAGTGATAAGCGACGGCAGCGATTTTCATAAGACGGCTCCGGCAGCGGGAATTTTCCCCGCTATAGCCGGAGCCGCACTAATCAGAAAGGGTCAGTTGGCCGTGGTCGGGTCGATCACCGACTTGATTTCCGTAATGGAATTGGCGGGAAAACCGCTGAGCTCCGAATGCTCGCGGATCGCAGCCTCATCCTCTGCAAGGTAGACGCAGAAGGTCTTGTCGCCCGCGACATAGGAATGCTGCCACTGGACACGACCGGGTAGCTTAGCCAGTGCCGCGTTCGAGGTCTGAGCCGCACCGCATAGTTCCTCGCCGCTCATGCCGCCGATGCCGGGAACCTCGCGTTCGATCACGTATTTCTTCATGGGTCCATCCTTTCGCTGTTGGTGGGATCAGACTGCCAGCGGCGCGGGCAACACGGCCAGTTCAGAAGATGAATCGGCCTGGTACAGTTTCTGAACTGGCCCGATGCCCAAAGGTGCGGCTAGGCTGGGTCCAGCTTAGGAGGACGCTTCATGACCCAGCACAGCTATAACCAGTTCTGCCCCGTCGCCATGGCCTCCGAAATTCTCGGCAGCCGATGGACCATCGTCCTGTTGCGCGAGCTTTGCGCCGGATCGACGCGGTTCAACGATCTGCGCAGGGGCGTGCCGCGCATGTCGCCCGCGTTGTTGTCGAAACGGCTGAAAGAGCTGGAGGATCAGGGCGTCGTGGAAAGGCGGCTTGTGCGAAAGAGACCGGAGTCGTTCGAATACGTTCTGACCGAGGCGGGCAAGGAGTTGCGCGAAGTGATCATGGTCATCGGAGCATGGGGCCAGAAATGGGTGGAAACCGCGCCGTCTCTGGACAAGGCGGACCCCGGCCTGCTGATGTGGGACATGCGGCGCAACCTGCGGGTGGACCTGATGCCGCCGCGCCGGGTGGTGGTGCATTTCATCTTCGAGGACCTACCAAAGGCAAGCGGCCATTGGTGGATGTTGACCGATCCGGAAAAGGGCGCGGACCTGTGTTCGGAAGATCCTGGCTTCGACGTAGATCTTTACGTGCGCTGTGACCTCAAGACCATGACCGCGATCTGGATGGGGATCGACACGGTAGCCCGCGCCGTCGATGAGGACAGGTTGCTACTGGTGGGCGATGCAGACGTTATTGCTGGGATGCAGGATTGGCTGGGGCTGAGCCCGTTCGCCCCGATTGAAAAGCGCGCGTCCTAGAGCGGCTTTATCCAGAATTGCAGGGGTTTGTCGGTTTCAGCCTCGTCCCCGAGGTCTTTCCACGCGAATTGGGCAATGGCACCCGGCACAGGCATGTAGCCCCGTTTCCGCCAGAAGGTGTCTAGAGGGCGATAGTCATCGGGACGGGCGGGGTGATCCATAGGGCGTTGGACACCGCAAAAAGCGGAATGGGTGAGGCCAAGGGCGTGGGCATGATCCTCGCGCGCGTCGAAAAAGGCGTGGCCAGCCCCCTGCCCCCGATAGTTCGGCAGCAGGACAGATTCGGCGCAGTAGAAAATGTCCGACAGGGGAACGTCGATCCCGGCAAGCGCCGTCCCGAAATCATCGTCATGCTCCGTCAGGGGCATACCTGTCGCCGCGCCGGCCATCTGGTCCCCGTCGAAGGCCCCCACGACAATGGCGCGGGGGTTTGTGTAGAGTTCCAGATATCTGCGCTCATAGGCCAGATCGCCGTCATAGAGATAAGGCCAGTCGCGGAACACGGCGATGCGCAGCCGGGCGAGATCATCCAGGACCGCACCCACATCCGCACCTGTGAAGCTGCGAAACGTCAGGCTCATGCCGAGACCTGGGCCGTCCAGTCCGCAAGATTGTAATAGGTCACAACGCGCGAGATCTTACCGTCTTCGAGGGAAAAGAAGGTCCCGGCAGGCAGAACATATGTCTGCCCCTTTGCCTCCGGCAGACCCTCATCTGTGGCAAGGTATTCGCCATTCACCGTGAACTCCGCCGCCGCGCGGGTGCCGTCCTCGGAAATCATCACAACGATATCGGTCAGCCGTTCACGGTAACAGCGGCTCATATGTCCGCAAAACTCGCGGAACTTCTCGGTCCCTACGCGAACCCCGCCCTCGTTCACGTGATGCGCCACATCGGGGGTCAGGCAGGCAATCATGCCCTCGGCATCCCCAGCGTTGAAGGCAGCGTAATAGGCATCGATGGTCTTCAGGCTCATTCCTGTGTCTCCGTTGGTGGACCGAACCGGTCCAACATGCGTTTGACCAGCATGTCGCGGGTCTGGCGATAGGCGTCCAGCTTGGCCTCGCGGGTGTTTCCGATTCCCGATGGGTCAAGGACCGGCCAATATTCCACATCGACGTGGAAATGCCGGGTCAGTTCCTGAGCGCGGCGCTGGCTGGCGGGCGACAGGGCGATGATCAGGTCGAACCCCGACAGGTCGTCACCCCACTGCTCCATTTCATCGAAGCTGCGCGAACGGTGGCTTTCCAGCTCGATCCCGAGTTCAGCGCAGACAGCGATGGCAAAGCCGTCGATCTCCAGATCGTTATGCACGCCTGCCGACTGCACATAGGCAGCGTGGCCATAGAACTTCTTCATCAGCCCTTCGGCAATGGGCGAGCGAATCGCGTTGTGGTCGCAACAGAACAGGACGGATTGGGGGAAGTCCTGCACCACGCCGCTCACCCGCCGAAATGAAGGACACAGACAAGGGTAAAGAGGCGCCGCGCAGTGTCATGGTCTACGTCGGCCTTGCCTTCCAGCCGCTCCTGAAGAACGCGGGCGCCTTCGTTGTGAATGCCGCGGCGGGCCATGTCGATCGCCTCGATCTGGCTGGGGGGCAATTTCTTGACCGCATCGTAGTAGCTTTCGCAGATCTGCCAGTAATCCTTGACAACCTGCCGGAATGGGCTGAGCGACAAGTGGAATTCGGCCGCATCCTCGCCGCCTTCGGTGTCCACGTCAAAGACCAGCCGCCGTTCGCGGATCGCCAGCCCCAGGCGATAGGGGGCAGCGGGCACCTCGCGCCCGTCGCGCTCGGGCAGCGCAAAGCTGTTGTCTTCCAGAAGATCGAAGATCGCGACCCTGCGCTCCTGCTCGATCTCGGGCGTGGGTGCGGGCAGGCCGCTATCGTCAATCTCGATGTGACAGATGTCGCGGCTCATTCCCCTGCCCCTTCATTCAATCGTTCCAACCGCGCACGCACGGACAGGCCATGGGCCTGCAGGCTTTCGGATATGGCCAGCGTTTCCGCGGCCGGACCGATGGCCTTCAGCGCCTCGGGGGTCATCTTGGCGATGGTCGTGCGCTTTAGAAAGTCCATGACCGACAGGCCAGAGGAAAAACGCGCCGATCGTGCTGTTGGCAGCACATGGTTGGGACCGCCGATATAGTCACCGATGGCCTCTGGCGTCCATTGGCCGAGGAACAGTGCGCCGGCATGGGTGATCTCTTCGGCCAAAGCATCCGGGTCAGCGACGCATAGCTCCAAATGCTCGGGCGCAACGCGGTTCGACAACCGGGCCGCTTCGCTAAGATCATCCACGGTGATCACTGCGCCAAAATCGCGCCAGCTGGCCCCGGCGATAACGGCCCGTTCCAACGTTTCCAGGCGCTTGTCCACGGCTTCAGCCACGGCACGCCCGAAGGCGGCATCATCGGTGATCAGGATGGATTGCGCGCTTTCGTCATGTTCGGCCTGGCTCAGCAGATCGAGCGCGATCCAGTCGGGATCATTGTCTTTGTCGGCAATGACAAGAATTTCGGATGGCCCTGCGATCATGTCGATGCCGACCTTGCCGAACACCCGGCGCTTGGCGGCGGCCACAAAGGCGTTGCCGGGGCCGGTGATCTTGTCGACGGGCTGAATGGTGTCGGTGCCATAGGCCATGGCAGCCACGGCCTGCGCGCCACCGATGCGGTAGACGGTATCGACCCCCGCAAGGCGCGCGGCCAGCAGCACCAGCGGGTTGGCCTTGCCGTCAGGCGTGGGCGCGCAGATCACAAGCCGTTCGACGCCAGCGACCTGTGCCGGGATTGCGTTCATCAGGACCGATGACGGGTAAGACGCCAGACCTCCGGGCACATAGAGGCCCGCAGCGGTGACAGGCGTCCAGCGCCAGCCAAGCGTTGCGCCATCAGGGTCGGTCCAGCGGGCGTCCTCTGGCATCTGGCGGACGTGATAGGCACGGATGCGTTCTGCGGCCAATTCCAATGCAGTGCGTTCGGCGGCGGGCACCTGCGCGATGGCCGCGTCGATCTCTGCCTGCGAAAAGGCCAGGTGATCCGGCGTCAGATCCATCCGGTCGAATTTCGACGTCAGCTCGATCACCGCTGCATCGCCACGCGCGCGCACATCGGCGATGATGCCGGCCACGATATCATCCACCTCGGGCGAGTCCTCGCGCTTCATGTTCAGCAGCGCGTCGAACCGGGCGGCGAAATCGGCGTCACTGGTGTTGAGGAACTGGGGCATCTTGCGGCTCTCCTGACTGGCCGGGACGGGATATCCGCTGGCGCGGCAGGCGGCAAGCCATTGCTTGGCCGCATGGGGCATCTGGTAATTGCGCCCGCCCCCGATGCTGCTAGGCTGCGGCGTGCAAACAGGGGACCAGTAGCGTGACAGACAGATTGCCAGATTGCCCGGATGACGTTTTGCAGGTCTCTGCCCCTCCCTTGCGCGCTATTCTGGCCGGGTTCCAATGGCTGGCAAATCGGCGGCAGCTTTGGCGCTATCCATCGCCCAAGGCCGCAACGGCGGCGGAGGAAATGTCGGTCATCGACAATCTTTACTGGATCTACAAAACCTCTCGTCCGATCACCGAATATGAACGCGACATGCCCGGTGATTTGCGGCCCGATACCACCGCGCCACAGGCCATGCTGCCCGAAGGCTTTGCGGAATCCACCTCGCTAAGCATGGGTGCGGGCGGCGATCTGCTTCGATCTGCCGGGATTGACGGGTCGCAGGACCGGTTGTTCGAGAATGTGGCCGACCTGCTGTTCGATCAGGACATTTCCTTCGCCAACTTCGAAAGCCCGGTGACGACACAGCCATTGGTCGATGAGGTGATCGGCGATCAGGGGCCGCCTACGGAATGCTGTTCGGCCACTCAGTTCGATATCCTGACCTCGCATAAGGGCAAGCGCTTTGACATTCTGAACACCGCCAACAACCACATGTTCGACATGGGCGTTGAGGGGGTCGAAACAACGCTGGCGACGATGGCGGATCGGCAGATCATGCCGCTCGGCACGAACGCGATGCCTGATGACTATGGGAAAGCGCTGATCATCACCCGAGGTGGGATCAAGATCGGCTTTGCCGCTGCCGCGTTTGGGCTGAACGGGCGCGACCTGCCAGAAGCAGAGCGGTATCGCATCAATATCTCTCGGCTTTTGTCCAAGAAGGGCCCGCCTGACCTGAGCCTGCTGAAACGGCAGATTGACGACTGCAAGGCAGAGGGTTGTGACTTCATCATCGCGTCGGTCCATTGGGGGTTTGAGTTCGAGCTGTTTCCCCGCGCGGTGCAGATAAAGGCCGCCCGTGACCTGGTTGAATACGGGGCCGACAGCATTCTGTGTCATCACCCGCACGTCATTCAGCCGGTGGAATATTACCGGCCCGCCCGCGATCCTGACCGCGTGGCCGTGATCGCCCATTCCCTTGGCAGCCTGACCTGGGGCTTCATGGCCCCGCATATCGTGCTGAGCACCATTCTGACCATGCGGCTTGCAAAGGGCAAAAAGGACGGTGAGGTGCGCACATATCTGGCGGAGGTGACAAAAACCCCCGTTTTCCGCAGCTATGTGGAGGAGGATGGCCAGATGATCACCCGGCTGGAGAAGCTGGCCGATCATGTGGGCAATCCTGACAGTCCGCACCCGCAACCGTATCTGCAACAGGTTCAGGCCTTTGCCGATCTGGTCAGACGCGGCTGAACACGGCTCTGACCGGGTCTATCGTCTTCATGCTTCCCCTTGCCGGGCCACGCCTGTGATGCAGGAGCTGTTTTGACCTGAAACGGCGTGTGGACAATCGCTTAACGGCGTCAGTCATTGACACAGATCAATGCAACCCCCTTCCTCTAAGTAAAGGGTTAGTGAATAGTGACTCGGTCAATCGTTCCGAAAGTCAACTATGTCAAACGTCTGAGACGGAGGATATCAGATGACCCATAAGACTTTGAAAATCGGCCTTGCTGCGCTTGCCCTTGGCGCGCTTGGTGCTTGCAGCGCCCATGCGCAATCCATCGGTGAACAGGAATACCTGCGATCTTGCGCAACCTGTCATGGTGTCGATGGCACCAGTAATACGCCGTTCTCTGATCTGATGACGGTAGCTCCGCCCGATCTGACGACACTTGCCGCAGATAATGACGGCGTCTTTCCGATGCTTCGTGTGATCCACATGATCGACGGTCGCTCGGGCTTGCGCGGTCACGGGTCGGAAATGCCCATCTGGGGTGACAGATATGCCGCAGCCTCAGACATGGCAGGAACCTACGGGGCCGAGTTGATCGTCCGCGGTCGCGTTCTGGAACTTGCCGAATACCTTGCCTCGATCCAGCAATGATCCAGTCAGTCTGTGGCGGGTTTTTGTCCCTCCCGTCACAGCGCCATCGTCATTGTCAGTAGATTGAGCAAACGACCGTCGCGCGCCAGTGCGCGCGACGGCTGGCCCGTAGGGTGGAAGCCCACAGATTCATAGAACCGCAATGCGGGAAGGTTGGTTTCGGCAACCGTCAGCGACAGGCATTGTATTCCGCTGCCCCTCGCCTCACGTCGCAGCACCTTGAACAGTCTGCGCGCGATGCCTTTATTCCGTTGATCGGCCCGAACATATACCGCGGTTATTTCTCCCCTGCTGTCAGAGGCATCCAGCGCCATTGAGCCAACCAGAGCATCACCCTTGAACGCCCCAAGGATGCATCCCGCGCCCAAGCTTTCAGCAAAGTCCGTCAATGGCCGACCAGCCCAATCGTCATGGGTTGCGCCATGAGCCTCTGGATGGTTTGCCAGCGCTTCCAGCCGCAGGTCACGCCAAAGCGCGGCATCGTCAGCCACAAGCCGCCGGATACGCAGCCGCAGGGGCCAACGGATCATTCCGGGTGGTCCGGCACCTTGCGAGAAGGGGCCAGATAGGGGCGTGTGACATCGCGCAAGGTCACCTCGACGCATTCCACATCGACCGCAACCGCGCCGTCCCCCGCCAAAACCAGCGTGATCCGCCCGGTTCCATCTTCGCCCGCCGCCCAATCGAGCGCCAGCAGGGACAGAACCATTTCAGGATCGGCCCGGTTGATACCCTGCGACGCCACGGCCAGCGCGTCGTCGATCACCAGCACCGATTGCACCCGCTCGGGCGGGTGTTCGCGGATTCGCGACCCCTCTTCCCAACGGAAACGGTTCAAGAGCAGCGCGAAGCGGCGCTTGGTCCGATCCCATGTCATTTCCGTGATCGGGAAAATCGCGTCCTGGATCAACGCCGAGATCACCTTCAGATCGTCGCCGTCCTGCGCTTTCAGGCGCAGCGGCTCTTCGCCGCCATCTTCAAAGCGTGCATCAGCCATCCCCGTGTACCCGCTCAATATGCGCCCCACAGGCGCGCAGCTTCTCTTCTACCCGCTCGTATCCACGGTCCAGATGATAGACCCGGTTCACGACAGTTTCGCCCTCCGCCGCCAGCGCCGCAAGGATCAGCGAAACGGAGGCCCGCAAGTCGGTCGCCATTACGGGCGCGCCGCGCAACCGTTCTACACCCGTCACGGTGGCATGACCGCCATGCACATCGATCTGAGCGCCCATGCGCACCAGCTCGGGCGCGTGCATGAAGCGGTTTTCGAAGATCTTCTCTTCCAGCACCGAAGTCCCATTCGCGGTACACATCAGCGCCATCATCTGCGCCTGAAGGTCGGTGGGGAAGCCCGGGAATGGCTCTGTCACCACATCGACCGCCTTCACACGCCCATTGGCGCGGCGGACCTTGAGGCCCTTATCGGTTTCCTCAACGTCGATCCCGGCCTCGTGCAGCTTGGCGGTGAAGCTTTCCACAAGGCCGAGCTTGCCGCCCAACAGCTCCACCTCGCCACCAGTGATGGCGGGGGCCAGCATATAGGTGCCCAGTTCAATCCGGTCGGTGACAACGGGATGAGTCGCGCCATGCAGGCGGTCGACACCCTGAATTTCGATGGTCGATGTCCCCTCGCCCGCGATCTGCGCCCCCATGGCCCGCAGGCACTGCACCAGATCGACGATCTCAGGCTCGCGCGCGGCGTTTTTCAGCACCGTGGTTCCCTTGGCCAGCGTCGCGGCCATTACCACGTTTTCAGTCGCCCCCACGCTGGCAAAGCGCAGCTCATGCACCGCACCTTTCAAGCCGCCGGGCGCCTTGGCGTGCAGATACCCGTCACGCAGTTCGATCTGGGCGCCCAGAGCCTCGAGCGCCGTGATGTGAATATCCATCGGGCGCGCACCAATGGCGCAGCCTCCGGGCAGCGATACCTCTGCCTGACCGTGACGCGCCAGAAGCGGCCCAAGCACAAGGTTCGAGGCGCGCATCTTCCGCACGATATCGTAATGCGCCATGTGATTGTCGGCCCCGTGCGATGACATGGCGATCACCTTGCCATCGTTCATCGCCGTCACCTCCGCACCAAGCGAGCGCAGAAGCTCGGTCATGGTCCGGATATCCGACAGGCGCGGCGCGTTGGTCAGCGTGAGCGGTTCTTCGCTGAGAAGCGTCGCGGGCATGAGCGTCAGGCAGGCATTCTTCGCGCCCGCAATCGGAATCGCGCCGTTCAGCTCACTTCCGCCTTTGATGATGATCCGATCCAATGCCTTGCCTCTCTGATTATGTCCGAGCTTTTCCGGTCGTGCCGGTCAACTCTTATCCTGCTCTGCCTCGGATGCCGCCCGAGCGCGAGCCTGCGCCTTGCGCCTGCCCATGTTCGCTTTCAACGCCGCTTTCAACCGCTCTTCGCGGCTTTGCGGCGTTTTTTTCGGGCTGCTATGCCCTGCTTTCACTGGGGGTTTCTCGGTGCTCATGGCCCCTTCCATACTACCATGGTGAAAAAGGGTCCAGATTGCGCTTGCACCATGCTTCGATTGAGTCTAATTCACCGCCCACACGAAGCGGGCCGCAGTAGCTCAGTGGTAGAGCGCGTCATTGGTAATGACGAGGTCGGGAGTTCAATCCTCCCCTGCGGCACCATCTCGCTTTTTGAGCCCGAAATCCCCCTAAGTATTTGAAAGGGAAGGAAAATTCGGGAGTTCCATACGCCCCATTTAGGCTATATCGCAGCGGCTCCGAAAACGCCAGTCTGAGTACAGTTTGGCGCAGACCGAAGTCACCATTCTTCCATATATTCCAAGGGCTTGATAGGAATTTCAGGGAGAGTTCAATACAATCCTCCAGCCGTCCCTTTGGCGGGATGGATTTGGTAATTCGCTCCTGAAGCACGATCTTGTCACGTTCCAGCTTTTCGATTCTGGTTTCATAGGCGCTGACCACGGACGCGCTGTTTGCTTCAACGATCCGATACAGCATGTTTTCGAGCTGACGATTTAGGTCTTCAAGCTGCTTCTTAAGCGCCTCTTTTTCATTGTGCGCGATAACGAGGCGCAGGTTCCAAGCATCGCGCAACATGGCCTTGGCCAACTCGAACAGCCCATGGGCGGGCTCCATCTTTTTGAGGATTTCTGCAAAGCCATCTTCCAACTTTGCCTTCGGAACCGACTTGCCTTTGGCCTCGCAATTCCGTGTCTGACAACGATAGTACGCAAAGTGCCGATACTTGCCTTTCGACCACGCAGCCGTCATCGCGTTGCCACAACAGTCGCAAGCTACAAACCCGCGCAACGGAAAGTCCTCGTTGAAGTCTGTGAGCTCCCCCCCGAGCTTCGGACACTGACGTAAGCTACGATTTGCTGTCTGCTGATCTTCGACGAGAAGGAGATCAGAGATGTCGAAACGGAAGCAGCATTCGCCGGAGTTCAAGGCGAAGGTGGCGCTTGAGGCGCTGAAGGGGGAACAGACGGTGGCCGATCTGGCGAGCCGGTTCGGGGTTCATCCGACTATGATCCACGCCTGGAAGAAAGCCCTACTCGAGGGTGCGTCGGGCGTGTTTGAGCGTGGCGGCAAGAAGGCGCTGGAGATCGACGAGGAACAGGTCAAGGAGCTGCATGCCAAGATCGGGGAGTTGGCCGTCGCCAACGATTTTTTGGCCAGAAAGCTCAAGCCTTGGGGCGTGACGTGAGGCGCGGCATGATCGAACCGGACAACCCCGGCCTGTCGATCGGCAAGCAGTGCCAACTGCTGTCGATCTCGCGGTCGTCGTTTTACTACCAGCCCAAGGGCGAGACGGCGATGAACCTGATGCTGATGCGCCGGATTGATGAGCAGTTCCTGGAAACACCGTTCTTCGGCGTCGGGCAAATGACCTGGCACCTGCGCAACGAGGGGCACCTGGTGAACGAGAAGCGTATCCGTCGCCTGATGCGGCTGATGGGGCTCATGCCGATCTACCAGAAGCCCAACACCAGCAAGGCAGCGAAGGGTCACAAGACCTACCCCTATCTGTTGCGCGGTCTGAGGGTGACCCGGCCCAATCAGGTCTGGGCGGCGGACATCACCTATCTGCCGATGCGGCGCGGGTTCTTGTATCTGGTCGCCATCATGGATTGGCACACCCGCAAGGTGCTGGCCTGGCGCATCTCGAACACGTTGGAAGCCGACTTCTGCGTCGAGGCGCTGAACGAGGCTATTCCAATTCATACTGGCGCTTCGTGAAGCGCCGCTCGCCGTCAAATTTCTCGACTACCTTTTTGCAAGCCTTCCATTCTTCGGTATTCAGTGCTTTGGCAGCTTCCTTGCGCAGTTCGAGAAGATCGCTACGCGCTTGAAACAGGTCTTTGACTTCATTCGTGAGGCTGATCATCGCAGAATTCCTTGGTTTTCTGGCAGAATTTGCGCGTGACTGAAGCGATCTGATAGGATCGTTTCATTATGAGATTCAGAGACATAGACGATATTGTGGAATGGCTTGAGCCGATGGATTACGAGACGTTTTGGGCGGAAACAAAACCCTTCTGCCTGGTCATGCTCCCGCGTGAGAAATGCGATGCAGACATCGCCAGCGGGGCTACAGACGAAGAGACCGTGCTTTGTCCTTGACGACCTTCTCGCCGTGGCTCTGCTTGGTTCCGGGTTTCTGTCTCATCTCCACTCCTTGGTGGTTACGATGTGCCAGAAATCCTCTCTTATCAAATTACCCTAAACTGTCCCATTGGCGATGACGTCAGACACAAACATCGCAACGGGCCGGTCCAAAGGGCCGGAGGCGAGCGTAAGTTCCTCCAGCATGTCACGGGTCGGGTTGTCGATGTCGATCAACACCACGTCGGGCTGGTGGGCGGCGATCTTTTGCGCCAGGCCAGAAACATTCCCGATCACATGAACCGTGCAATCCAAACTGTCCTTCAGCGCATCCAGAACGGCAACGGCCCGGTCACGGTCTTCTTCAACGACGACAATGGTTAGAGGTGCGGTCATGGACTCGCTCCTTATACCGCTTGGCAAGCATCACAACACGTTCCGGCGGCTTGCACTCTCAAGAGACGTCAGTTGCCGATTTATCTGCAGAAAGTTCTTATGAATGCACAATAGAACAGCACTCTCCGAGTGCCTGCGCCGCCAGATCTGGATGTATTGCGTTCGCCCCACCTTCCACGATCCGTGCTGAATGGCCGAGCGCCTAGCGGTTCTGTAGTGCAATAATCAGATCATACCCAAAAGCTCGGAATGGTCGTCGATGATGCCGTCCCCATCGACATCCAAAGCCAAAAGCGCGTCGTCGGGCGAGACCCAGAGGTCGTCCTTGATCTCATCGACGTGGCAGAACCTTACTTCGCTGGATCGGGTGGCTGTCAGGATGAGGAGCCTTAGCGCCAGGTGGGCAATCGTGCCTTCATCGAGGCTTTCGTAAAAGGCAGCCCTTGCTGAGGGAAAGATCAGGTTGGATCACGTCCGATTCAGGATTGCCTCGGCTTCGATTTCCACGCGGTGATCACCGATCAAACCGGCAACTCGGACCAGGGTGTTGGCTGGCTTGATCTCTCCAAAGACGCGGCCATGTGCACGAGAGATGTCCAGAACATCGGCTTCATCCGTGATGTAGATGCGCGTGCGGGCGATATCCTCTACCCGTCCACCGAGTGAGAGCATCGACGCAATGATCCGATCCAGGATATATGTCGTCTGTGCCCCGGCATCCTGTGGGGCCACTGGGCGATCCAGCCCTGCAATCGCCGTGGTACCCGACACGAGCACCCTATCCCCAATCCGCTGCGCACGGCAGTAGCCCGCCGCATCTTCCCAGTAGGATCCGGTCAGGACCTGGGTTGCCCCCCCGCCCGCAGGTTGCGGCGCATACGGTTTTGGAATGCTGTCCAGGTGATGTGACAGGTCACCGGAGGCCGTCAGGAAGGGCGGCTTGCGGTATTCGTCGCCACAATCACCAGGGATCGGGGTGGTTGCGGAAAAGGCAGACTGAAGCGCCGCGCGATCCGCATCATCTAACGAGAAGGAGAAGAGCCGCAGATTGTCGGCCGTATGAACCGCCTCGCCCAGACGCGCGCCGATGATGACGCCCGCGACACGGTTCTGTTCCAGAACCCATCGGGTCGCCACGTTCGAGATCGAAACACCATGTTTTTGCGCGATCCCCGCCGCGGCCTGCAAGATCCCCTGGAACGCGTCCCAGCCCCCGGCGGTCTCGATGAAACGGTGATACTTCATCTTGGACCAGTCCGAGATATCCGTCGGGTTGGGCTTGTCCAGCCACCTGTCCGACAGAAACCCACCGTTCAATGTCCCATAGCCCAATAGCCACGCACCATGGCGTTCACAGACCGTTGCCAGATCGCCGGCCGCGCGCCGGTCGATCAACGAAAAGCTGACCTGGTTCGTCAGGATCGGAACACCATCGGATAGGGCAAGGTTCAAGTGAGCTGCGTCGAAATTCGTTACCCCCAGCTCGGCAATCAATCCCTCGTCGCGCAGCCGTGCAAGTTCGTGCAGCGCGTCGAGCCATTGTGGATGCTCGAAGGTCCACCAGTGGAATTGCAGCAGGTCGATGCGGTCAACCTGAAGGCGCCGAAGCCGGTCCTCCACCCCTGCCCGGACCACATCGGGAGTCATTGGCCCGGGGGGCGGACACCATTTTGTAAAGGCCAGCGGTCGGGGAGAGCCACCGCGCGCCAACAGACGCCCGGTGATGATTTCAGAACTGCCATAATGGTCGGCCATATCAAAGGTGTCGAACCCGTCGGCAACATAGGCGGCCAACCAATCTGCGCCGGTTTCCGGGTCGATCAGATCGCCATCCTTTTCGATATCCCCCACCTGCCACAAGCCGGTCAGCGCACGAGAGATCTCCAGCTCTTCAGACAGTCTCAAGCGGTTCGGGCGCGTCGTCATGGGGTTACTCCGGCGGCAACAGGAAGGTGAATGACCGGGTGATATCCGTTTTCAGGGCCAGATGGGCGGCAGTCCGGTCGCCTTTGCGCAATGCGTTCATCAGCTCGAAGTGATGCACATGTTCTTCTATATCGGTCACGCCGGGGCGATTGATGATCAGGTTCAGATAAGCCCCGTATTGCAGCCACAACGCCTCTACGATCGGTAGAAGCACTTCGGATCCACCAATGCGATAAAGTGTGAAATGGAAATCGTGGTTGGTCACCAGATCAGGCTGACTTCCCGGCTTATCCGGCACGCGCGCCAACACGGCATCAAGCGCATCGAGATCGGCCCCGGTCATCCTGTCCATTGCCTGATCCAGCGCCAGCGCCTCCATCGCCAGCCGGGCCGCCATCAGGTCACCTGCACGGCGGGCGTCAAAGGGGGGCACCATCAGCTTGCGCGAGGGCGTATCGACCAGCGCACCTTCGGCCACCAGCCGACGTACGGCTTCGCGCACCGGGGTCATGGACACGCCCAGTTGCCCTGCCAGATCGCGAAGCGTCAACACGTCACCGGGGGCAAAGGCCCCGCGCGTGAAGGCATCGCGCAATGCAAAATAGGCGTTCTCGCGCAGTTTGGTCGGGTCGATGCGGGTAATCGCGGGATCGTTCATGTGATGCTTGACAGACTTGTGGTTCCTCTGTGATTAAATATCACAGATCGCAGATCATACGGCAAGACCGGAAAGGCGGGGCGATGGAAAAGGACGGCGAACGGGGCTTCTGGCTCCATGATCTTCGGGTTGAGACCGTGCTCGACGGGCGCACACCCGTATGCCGCCATGTAGAGGGCGAAGCGTTCCGGGTGATCGGCGAGAACCTCGTCTTCGACCATCCACACAAGGTCTCAATGTATGCGCTGGCCGCCGTTCTGCCCCTGCTTCCCGCCAAGCAACGCCCCACGGACGAAGACGACTGGATCAGCACCGACGCCGAGGTCGCCTGCCCCGATCCTCATTGTGGCGGGCGGTTCCGCATCATCCGGGAAGGCAAACGCTGGTATGCTCATGCCGCGACCACAGGCTTGCCGGATCAGCGCAGCACCCCCTATTGGCAGGAGCCCGGCCAATGACCGTGGAAACGGCCGATCTTCGCCCCGGGCACCGCATTTCCCGCGTGATCAAAGGCGGCTGGCAGTTGGCCGGCGACCATGGCGAGGTGCGCCGCGAACAAGCCATCGCCGATATGGAGGCCTTTCTGGACGCCGGAATTACCACCTTCGACTGCGCTGATATCTATACCGGCGTTGAGGAAATGATCGGCCATTTCATTGCCGATGTCCGTAACCGGCGGGGGGCAGAGGTGGCCGACCGCGTCATGGTCCACACCAAGCTGGTGCCGGACCTTGGCCGCTTGGCAGACATCCGCCCCGACGAGGTGGAAGCCATTGTCGACCGGTCGCTGAAACGGCTTCAGATCGAACAGATTCCGCTGGTGCAGTTCTACTGGTGGGACATGTCCATCGGCAACGCGGTCGAGGCGCTCGACGTGCTGAAGGACTGCCAGAAGAACGGAAAAATCGCCAATCTGGGCGCGACCAACTGGAACACGCCGGTGATGGACCGGTTCTGCGATGCGGGCTTCGACGTTGTGTCGGCTCAGGTGCAGTATTCGGTGCTCGACCGTCGGCCGGCCGGGGCTTTCAGCGAATGGGGGGCGCAGCGCGATGTTCAGATCCTGGCCTATGGCACTCTGGCGGGCGGTTTCCTGACCGAAAACTGGCTTGGTCAACCCGACCCGGGTTTTGCCTTCGAAAACCGCAGCCTCGTGAAATACCGGCTGATCATCGACGAGTTCGGCCCGTGGGAGCTGTTCCAGTCGCTGCTGCGAACCTTGCAGGCCATCGGGGACAAGCACGGCGTGGCGCTCTCCTCGGTCGCGACCCGGTGGGTTCTGGATCAGCCTCAGGTTGCCGCGACCATCGTTGGTGCGCGCTATGCCCGCCACTTGCCCAAGACGCTGGAGGTGTTCGGTTTCGCCCTCGATGCAGAGGATCAGGCGAAGATCAATGCAATACTCGCACAGGCAAGCGGCCCGAACGGCCCGGTCTACGGGCTGGAAGGCGATCGCAGCAGCCGTCATGGCCGGATCATGAAGTACAACCTGAACACCAACCCCGCAGACAAGGTGCACGGCGCATGACAGAGGCCGCCCTCACCCTAAGCGGGCTGACCCGCGATTTTGGCCCATTCCGGGCCGTGGACGGGGTGACGCTGGATATCCGAAAGGGCAGCATTACAGGGCTGATAGGCCCCAATGGCGCAGGCAAGACCACCTTGTTCAACATGGTGGCAGGAAGCCTCAAACCCACTGCTGGCACGGTGTCTCTGAACGGGCAGGATATCACCGGCAAACCATCCGAGGCCCTCTTTGGGCTTGGCCTTGCGCGCACCTTCCAGATCCCGCGTCCCTTTCGGCGGATGAGTGTGCTGGACAACCTGATGCTGGCACCACCCGAACAGGTCGGTGAAACCGTGTCCGGCGCGCTGTTCCGCCGGGGCCGGGTGGCTGAGCAGGAGCGCAAGCTTCATGCGAAGGCAAAAGAGATCCTAGATTTCGTGACGCTTTCCCACCTTGCGGATCATCCCGCGGGCAAGATCTCGGGCGGGCAGATGAAACTGCTGGAACTTGGCCGTGCGCTGATGGGCGATCCTTCGGTCATCCTGCTCGATGAACCAGCGGCAGGCGTCAACCCGTCGCTGACCAATATTCTGATCGACCGGATCGAACAACTGAACCGCCGTGGCGTGACTTTCGTGGTGATCGAGCACGATATGGATTTCGTGATGCGCCACTGCGACCCGGTGATTGCGCTGGCCGAAGGCAAGGTCATGTTCCAGGGCACCGCAGATGAGGCCAAGTCGAATCCCGACCTGCTAGAGGCATATCTGGGGGCCCCCGCATGACCGCGCTGCGCATCGAAAATCTGGAAGCAGGCTATGTCCGAGACCTGCCCATTCTGCGCAACGTGAACCTGACCGCAGAGCACGCAAAGCTGACCGTGATCATCGGGCCGAACGGGGCCGGGAAATCGACGCTGATAAAGGCGATTGCAGGTCTTGTGCCGGTCAGCGCCGGGCGCGTGATGCTGGGAGAGGCTGACATCACCGGCCTGCGCCCGGACCTGATGGGCGCGCATGGGTTGGCCTATGTGCCGCAGACCGACAACATCTTCCGCCACCTGACGATCCGCGAGAACCTTATGCTGGTCCTGCGCCGGGCATCTGACAGAGCAACCCGGCTGGATGAGTTGTACGATCTTTTCCCGGCGCTGCGCGACAAGCGGACGGAGCGCGCAGGCGCTTTGTCGGGCGGACAGCGGCAGATGCTGGCCGTTGCCATGGCACTGGCGAACCGGCCTTCGGTCATGTTGCTTGATGAGCCTTCCGCTGGCCTGTCGCCAAAGATCGCGGGCGAGGTGCTGGACCTGACGCGCAGCCTGACCGATCAGGGGGTGACGGTGCTGCTGGTCGAGCAGAACGTGAAGCAGGCCCTGCGCGTGGCTGATCACTGCTATATCCTTGCAGAAGGGCGCAATCAGGTTGACGGGCCAGCATCGCAGATCGCCTCAGACCCGGTGGTGGGCGAGATATACCTAGGCGGTAAGCGGATGGTGCCGTCATGATCCAAAGCGTTCTAGACGGCATCCTGACGGGGGCGATCATCTCGCTCGGTGCGATCGGCCTGACCCTGATCATGCATATGCTTCGCTTTGCCAATTTCGCCTATTCGGAACTGCTGGCCATCGGCGCCTATGCGGCGCTGGTCTTCGACCGGCTTTTCTCAGCACTGGTTCCGGTGCTGGACGAAGCGTTCGCCCCACTGACCCTGACCGGAGCTCTGGCCCTGTCGATGGTGATTGCGATGATCTTGACGGGGCTGTCCGCCGTGATCATCGACTGGCTGGTGTTCCGCCGCATCCGGCAAAAGGCCGACCCTCTGTCGATGGTCTTTGCCAGTTTCGGCGTGGCGCTGATCATCCGCAACGTGATCGTTCTGATCTTCGGTCATCACGCACAGCTCTATTCGCAGGAGATCGCCCGCGCCCATATTCTCAGCTTCGATCCGCTCATCCTGATCAAGCCCGACCAGGTTTTCGTGCTGGTGCTGGCGCTGGTGCTTATGATGGCATTGCACCTTGTTCTGACTCGCACAACCTTCGGTTTCGCACTACGGGCTGTCGCAGAAAATCCTGCACTGGCGCAGGTTGCAGGTGTGCGGCTGTCGACGGTGATCGCGGCTGTCTGGATCATTGCAGGCGGGCTGTCGGCGGCGGCGGGCACCCTCTACGCGCTGACCAACCAGCTCAACCCCATGATCGGTCCGGTCTTCCTGCTTCCCGTCTTCGCAGCGACGATCGTGGGGGGCATTGGCAGCGTTTACGGTGCGGTTCTGGGCGGCTTCATCGTCGGCATCGCTTCGGGGTTGGCCTTGATGGTCCTGCCTGCCGGTTACGCCCCTGCGATGCCTTTCCTGATCATCCTGGCCGTTTTGTTGATCCGCCCGCAGGGCCTGTTTGGCGAGGAACAACAATGATCGGTGTCGTGTCTTACCTGACCTTCTTTCTGACCATGGCCGGCATCATGGCGATCATCACGCTCGGGCTGAACCTGCAATGGGGGTACACGGGCCTTTTCAACGGGGGTGTCGTGGCCTTCTTCGGGGCAGGCGCATACGGCACGATGATCCTGGGTGGCCGGGCCGAGCCGGGCCAGTTCGGCGGCTTTGAGCAGCCCTACTTGGTCGCGTTCTTCGGTGGTATCCTGTTGGCGGCGGCGTTGGCATGGGTGGTCGGGCTGCTGACGCTGCGACTGAGGCACGACTATCTTGCCATTTCCACCTTCGGTGTGGCCGTGGCGCTGGAATCGCTCGCGCGCAATTCCCAGTGGTTGACTGGCGGCGCGCGTGGCCTGCGCGGTTTCCCCCGACCGTTGGAATCCCTCGTCGCCGACAACTTCACCTATGGTATCGTCTTTCTTGCGCTGGTCCTGATCGTTCTCGGCCTTGTCTGGTGGGGGATCGAGCGGCTGGTGCATTCTCCGTTCGGTCGTGCCCTGCGTGCGATCCGGGAAGACGAAACCGCGGCACGCGCATTAGGCAAGAGCCCGGCACGCCTGCGTCTTTGGTCGCTGGTCATCGGGGCCGCGATCATGGGCGCAGCTGGCAGTCTCTACGTGTCCTACACCGCTTTCGTCAGCCCGCAGGACCTGCTGCCGATCCTGACCTTCCAGGTCTGGGCCATGCTGATCGTGGGCGGCGCGGGCAACAATCGCGGAGCGGTTCTGGGCGCGGTGCTGATCTGGGGTGTCTGGACCACCAGCGGTTTCGCCCTGACGCGGCTCGCCCCTGAGTCCATGCAACTCGACGCCGGGTCGATTCAGTATATCCTGATCGGTACGCTGATCGTTTCCATGCTGCTCTGGCGGCCCGAGGGGCTGCTACCAGAACGAATTTCCACCAACCGAACAACGACGGCCGGCAAGGCCGCACCCACATCCAACAAGGAGTAGACTGACCATGAAACGGTATATTCTCGGACTGACTGGCGCCTCGGCGCTGGCACTAGGGCTTCAGGCGGGCGCGGCTCTCGCGCAGGACTGTAGCGTCAATGTCGGCACACTTTACCCGACTTCGGTCGACTGGGGCCGCCCAATTGCGGAAACCGCGCTTTGGGTTGGCGACATGATCAACGAAGCCGGTGGCATCGACGGCTGCGAGGTCAACATGATCCTGCGCGATGACCAGAACGATGGCCGCGTTGGCGTCGATGCGGCTCGCGCTCTGGTCGATATCGATCAGGTGCAACTTCTGATCGGCACGGTGTCCTCTGGCATCACCATTCCGATCCTGACCTCGGTCACAGCACCTGCGGGCGTTATGCAGATGTCTTGCTGTTCGTCCTCGACCCGGTTGACGGAAATCGCGGCCTCTGGTGAAGCGCGTGGCCTGTGGTTCCGCACCTTTGCCACCGCAGACGTTCAGGCGGCAGTGGCCGCGATGCTGGCGCGTGATGCGGGCATCGAAAGCATTACCGTCGTCTACAAGAACGACGACTGGGGGCAGGATATCGGCCGTATGGCCGCTGCGGCGTTCGAGGCCGTTGGCATCGAGGTTCATGCGTCCATTGCCCTGAACGATGGTCAGCCCAGCTACCGGGCCGAGGCGACGCAGGCCCTGCGGGACCAGCCCGGCGCGCTCTACCTTGCGCTATATCCGACCGAAGGGATTTCCTTCGTGCGGGAGTGGCTGGGCCTGGGGGGTACATCGGTCATGATCGCGGCGAACTCCCTGCGGTCTGACGACTTCCGCACCACTGTCGGCCTCGCCAATCTTGGCGATTTCATCGGCACCGACACCTCCAGCCCCCGCGTCCCAAGCGCCGAGGCCTTCGTTGACGCCTACGCCGCCCATTTCGGCGCAGCGCCCAGCGGTCCGGGCCTGTCCAACAGCTTCGACGCTGCTGCGATTGCGCTTTTGGCCTACCACGCGGCTGGCCGCGACGCGACGGGCACGGAGATTGCTGCTCAGGTGCCTCGTGTCACTGACCCAGATGGTGAAGCCATCCCGGCCACGGTCGAAGGATTTGCTCAGGCCATGGCGATCCTCTCCGAAGGCGGATCGGTGTCCTATCAGGGCGCAACCGGGGCTGTGACATTCGACGCCAACGGCAATGTTTCGGCTCCCGCTGTGTCCTGGGTCTTTGATGACAGCGGCATGACCGAACAGCGCTATATCTCGCTGGAAGAAGTGTCTGCCTTCATGGCGTCCATCCAGTAAATGCGACACCGCCCCTGCCCCAAGCTTTGGGGCCGGGGCCTTGCCCACCATGCCAAGCGATCCCATCACAGTCTCACTGATCGGCAAAGGCCGGATCGGAGCGCAAGTCGCTCGTGGTCTCAACGATCTGCCGGGTTATCAGCTGGTTGCGGTCGTGGGACGGCATGATGATGATCTTCCATCGGCCCGGTTGACCATTGATGCTGCCGGTCCCCAGGCCCTTCGCCGCCACGGGGCCGCCGCGTTAAGCACCGGAGATCTTTGGACAGTCGGTGCAGCCGCCCTGATCGACCCGGTTCTGCGTGAACAGCTGCAAGCGACTGCGTTACGCAAGCGGCATAAGCTCTGCCTCTTCACAGACTGGATCTCGGGGCCGACCCTATGCCCACCCAGCCTGACATCACGGCTCTTCATTCGGCAATTTAGCCCGACACTTTCCGACAATCCCGGCGTGTTGTTTCGTGGCCCGTTAAGTGAGGCAGCCGCCCGGTTCCCGGACCAACTGAACACTGCCACTGCCGCAGCGATCTGCGGCCCCGGAATAGACGCGACGCATGTAACCCTGACCGCAACTCCAAAGGGTGGCGCTCACAGGATCGCGGCTCGTTTCGTGATGCCGGGCCAGACCATCCGAACAGAGGTGCGCTTTGACGGCACCGGGCCACATCCGGTTGCATCCGCTATTCTGGCGGCGCTTGCCCGCCGGGCGGAACCGGTTTCAATCGGTGGATGGTGAGATCCCACCAGGCAGATCCGTCCTGGATTGAACGGCCCGGCCAGCCGCTAAAGGCCCAATGCCTCCAGTCGCCGCGCCTGTCGCACAGCAAGCGCGTCGATTTCGGAAACTGCTGCCTTGCTTAGCCCCGCTCCGGGTTTGCGTACTGTCGGATGCGCAATGATCCCCTGTTTCGCAAGCGAATACTTGCGGATCGCAAGGCCCATACCAGGCTGGGATTCATATCGGATCATGGGCATGTAGGCATCGAAAATATCCCTTGCCCGTTCCAGATCGCCGCCAGAGAAAGCAGAGATTACCTGCGCCATCATCTCTGGATAGCCAAAGCCGGTCATGGCGCCGTCTGCGCCCCTTAGCAGCTCCTCCAGAAGATACATGCCGCCATTTCCACACAGGATCGAAATCCGGCGCGATTCGGCGTCAGAGGCCGCGCGCAGGGCAGAAATCTTCTCGAGTCCGGGCCAATCCTCGTGCTTGAGCATGACGCAAGTCGGGCAATCCTCCACGATCCGCAAGATGACAGAGGCAGAGATCTTGACGCCCGTGGCCAATGGAAAATCCTGCAAGACAAAGGGAATGTCGCCAAGCGTTTCGGCCGTGTTGTGGAAGTAGCTGATGATCTGGTCATCGGTCTGCAACCCCATGGGCGGCGATACCATGACCCCTGCGGCCCCTGCCTCCATCGCTTCCTGCCCAAGCGCCTTCATTGCGGCAAACCCCGAAGCAGAGACACCCACGATTACCGGCACCGCGCAGCGAGATGTCACTCGACGTATGACAGCAACGGATTCATCGGCAGACAGCTTGCCGGCCTCACCCATCATGCCAAGGATCGTCAGACCGTTTGCCCCGCGCCCGATATAGGCATCCACCATCCGGTCGATGCTATCGAAATCAATCGCTCCATCGGGCAGAAAAGGGGTGGCGGCGATGGTGAAGACGCCGGAAGTGGTTTCATCAAGCATCGCGCTGCTCCCTTGGTCTGTGGCTCATCTTCAAGGCGATCTGGCCCAAGGCCATGCTGACAGCCGCTTGGCAGGGTTCCACCACGGGCAAGCCGGTTTCCGCCTCCAACTCTGTTCGGAAACCCGCCATTCCGGCGCATCCCATGATCAGCACATCCGCCCCATCATCGTCCCGCAGGCGTTTGCCCGCGTCGATCATCGCACCCAGCGTCCGGTCCTTGTTCGCAAGCTCCGCAACACCAAGCCCCAGGGCCCGATCCCCCGCCAGCCGTTCCATGACGCCCATGGCCCCGAATGCCCGCAAATGGCGGGGAATGGATGCAGATAGAATAGCGATGACGCCGAAGCGCTGGCCGAGTGTCAGCGCCGTCATGACTGCCGCTTCCTGGATACCGACCACTGGCAGCGCAGTCTGATGTCGCAGGGCATGTAGCCCGGGATCACCGAAACAAGCGATGACATAGCCCGCAGCATCGCGCTGATCGGCGGCCAGTTTCAGCATCGGCGCGATCGTCAGGTCCGCTTGCATCTGGTTCTCGATGCCCGGTGGCCCCTCGGCAAGGGTAAGACACCTTATCGGAGTTCCGAAGCGACGCAGCGGATCTATGGCGGCGTCAATACCGTCGGTAACGGCCTGAGAGGAATTGGGGTTGATGACGATGAGTGACGTCATGCGCCGGGCCTGGTCGCGGACTGGATCTCGATCTGGTAGCCCTCGGGATCGTTGAAGACAAACGCACGAATGCCGATCTCGTCATTGACGAACAGCTCTGACAGATTGTCCAGCTTTTCTGCCTGCGCATATGCGTACCAGGCATCAACCGAAGGCACGCGGATACAAAGTTGGACGGGCTTGTCCGCAGTCCATTTGTTCATGCCCCGCGCCTCATCCACCAGGCCGACATGGGCACCAGGGCAGATCCTGTAGATCTTGCACCAGCCCTGATCAATGGCGAGAGGCAGGCCAAGGATATCCTCGTAAAACCGCATGGCTGCTGGCAAATCCCGATAGTAGAAAAAGGTGATCGCCAGGTCGTTGGCGGTCTCTGGCCGGTTCATCATAGCTCTCCTGTCTGGTCCTTTTTCCACAATCTGTCCGGCAGGGCGGGTCTTGCGATCCACTTTCCGCTGCCCGGCACCCCACTGAAGACCCCGTCACTGACGAGCGTTCGGCCCCGAAGGATCACACGCTCTGGCCAGCCCTTGACGGTTCGGCCCTGCCAAGGATTGTAGCCAACATTGTCATGTAGATCATCTGCGCCATAGGTGACGGTCCGGTCCGGATCCCAAATCACCAGATCGGCGTCCATTCCGTGCGAAATAGCCCCTTTGCCCGGCAATCCGTAGATGCGTGCCGGGGCTGTCGATGTAACCTCTGCGAAGGCTTCGGCCCCGCCCTGCCCGTTCGAAACCATGGCATCGAACATCAAGGGCAGCCGCGTTTCCAGACCGGGAAGGCCATTTGCAATCTGATGAAAGCCCGGGTTTGCCCCCGCGGAAAGCTTGCCAGTCTTGTCAAAGCGATAGGGCGCATGATCGGACGACACGAGACTCACGACCCCCTCTTCTATCGCCGACCACAAAGCCGCCTGATCATCCACCGTCCGCTGCGGCGGAGAGCACATCCACTTGGCCCCCTCCAGTGCAGGCTTGGCCAGCACATCTTCGGTCATGAACAGATAGTGGGGGCAGGTTTCGGCCCAGACCGGAGCGCCCCTCTCGCGTGCCAGGCGGATCGCGTCGGCGCCTTCCCTTGTCGAGATATGAAACAGCATCACCGGCTGATTAAGGTACTCGGCAAAGCGGCATATACGTTCGACCGCCTCGATCTCGGCCATCCTCGGGCGGGACCTTGCATGGTCACGCGGGGTTGTTTGACCCGCTTCGATCAGCGCATCGCGCGCCTGGGAAATGATCGCGTCATTCTCGGCATGTACACAGACAAGCGCCCCGTGCTGTCGCGCCATCGTGAGAACCCGCAGAATTTCAGCATCGGCCAGTTGAATATTATAGGTCGTAAAGACCTTGAGCGACCGGTGCCCTGCTGCGATCAGCGTTTCAAAGTCGCGGTCGAACCCCGGCACCGCAAGATCCGTCAGCGTCAGGTGAAAGGCATGGTCGATCATGGCCCCACGCGCCGCGCGCGCCGAATAGTCAGCCACAGTTTCTGCCAGCGATTGACCCGCCGCCTGGGCCGCAAATGATATGACTGTGGTGGTCCCCCCGATGGCCGCAGACCGGGTCGCGGTTTCGAACGTGTCTGCGTTCCACTGGCCCATGCCAGACATCTGTTCAATATGGGCATGCGGATCAACCCCGCCCGGCATGATCCAGCGACCACTGGCGTCGATCTCCTCCACGGCTTGTGAAACCGGCGCGCCAATGGACGAAATGATCCCGCCAGCTACGCTGATATCGCCCTCGACAATGCCCTCTGGCGTCACCACGCGGCCGCCCCGTATCACCAGATCCGGTTTGTCGGTCATATCATTGCCCCTTCGCTTTACGTCAGCGTCAGCACAGCTTGCCGCCATTTCACCAGTATGCAAGGGCTGATCCCGCTGGCGATGGACTTGCCAGCGATCACGATACTTGTCGGCAATCCCTGCAGGGGCGGGCCTGCCACCGTGCCACAGCATGGCAGCGTGATCCCCCGTGCCTAGATACGAGCGACGCGCCAATCGGGGACGATCCCGGAACGGGCTTCATAGGAAAGCGTATCTTCTCCGGCGAAAAGTCCGTCGGCAGTGACCAGCACACTGCACCAGCCCTGCGCTGCCGCCCCCAGGATATCTGTGTGCAGGGTATCGCCACACATCGCTATCCGCTCAGGCAGAATTCCGGGCAACGTCACGCGCACCAGGTCGTAGACATCCGGAAAGGGTTTGCCAAAAAAGCGGATATCACCTCCGGGCAGGGATTGCGCGTAGTGGCCCGGTTCCAATGTCAGGCCGGTTTCGCGTGGTGCGACCAGATCGGCATTGCCGATCAGCACCGTCCGGCTACGACGGGCCAGACTGGCTTGCAGCAAGGCCTGACGCCGGTCGGTCCAGTCGCTGGTTGACAGGAACAGGAACCCCTCGGCCCGGTCATAATCATCTGGGGCATCTTCCAGCCGGATGGCCGGGTATGCCAGATCCGTCAGAGTGTCTTCCGGCGCGGCAATCACACCCCATAGCCTGTCGTCCACGGCCTGCAATGTTGCATCGCGGCTGGTGACCAGTTCCTCCTCGGTCAGCGGGAAGCCAAGCCGTTCGAACTTGGCGAAAGCTGCCGCACGGTCATAGCTTGCAGCATTCGACAGCACCCGGATCAGCTTGCCCGCAGCGCGAAGTTCCCTGACCCGCTCGGACGCACCGGGAATTGGACAATCACCCACATTCAGCACCCCGAAGGCATCGAAGACGAAGGCATCCACCTGATCGGCCATGTCCATAAGAGAGCTGAGAGACTGTCCAGCACCCGGTCCGGGCATGGCTGGCAATAGGGTGCGGATGGCCTCGTAAGCGTCGAATGAGTCGGCGGTTGTCTTCATAGTGGTCCTTTTCCGCAGCCAGATGCAGCTTTCCCCTGCCCTGCGCGCAGTTAGGTTGTCCACGCCACGAGGGTCAAGCAGAGCGCACCCGAGATGTGCAACCGACGCAAGAGAAACGGACAGGCAAGGGCCCCGACGCGCATCCGTGTGTCGCTTCGTTAATTGCGGTCCGAAACGGTTGCCGGTTCCAAACCTTTCGCAAACCAGCTTAGATAAGCCCGATGAAACGCCGGAACAGGCAGGAATGATCCCGTGGCAAAGTTGAAGCAAAACCCGCACCGGCAGACGGATGAGCGCGAAAAAGTACTAGAGGTCGCGATCGGCCGCGAGGTGCGCGGCTTTCGTCAGCAACAGGGCATGACGGTGGCAGAGCTTGCCGGGCTGACGGGGCTGTCCATCGGGATGCTGTCGAAGATTGAGAACGGCAATACCTCGCCCTCTCTGACGACCCTGCAAACGCTGGCCCATGCGCTGTCAGTGCCGCTGACCGCGTTTTTCCGGGGGTTTGAGGAACACCGCGAAGCCGTCCACACCAAGGCCGGCAAAGGCGTAGAGATTGCGCGCGAAGGCACCCGTGCGGGGCATCAGTACAACCTGCTAGGCCATATCGGTGCCAATGCCAGCGGGGTGATCGTAGAACCCTATCTGATCACACTCACTGAGGAATCGGATGTCTTTCCGACCTTCCAGCATGGCGGGATCGAGACCATTTACATGCTGGAAGGCGAAGTGATGTATCGCCACAATGACGAACTCTATCACCTTTGCCCGGGCGATACGCTCCACTTCGATGCCGATGCGCCGCACGGTCCCGAAATACTCAAGCGCCTGCCTGCACGCTATTTGTCGATAATTGCGTATCCGCAAACCGCCTAGCGGGGCGACCACCTGATTCCTGCCTGTTGGACGGCGCACGCTTTTTTACTGCGCATATTAGATGCGCAGGTGTGCTCTCTGCCGCTAAATCTGACGGCAAAGGTGTTTCAATACCGAAATTTGATGGAAAAAATTGCCCCTTGTGAAAATTTTTTTCCTAAGGGTTCATATACAAGCCAACTGCTGCTAGCCTATCGACCGGACCACTCTTTGAAAGGGAAATGCACAGATGTGCGGGATCGTTGGACTGTTCCTGAAGGACAAGGCGCTGGAGCCCCAGCTCGGCGCACTTCTGACAGAAATGTTGATCACCATGACCGACCGGGGCCCGGACAGCGCCGGGATCGCCATTTACGGCGCCTCTGGCAACCGGGCCAAGCTGACGGTGCAGTCGGACAATCCGGAACAGGATTTCGCAACGCTAGCTGCTGAGCTGGAAGAAGCGCTTGGGACCCCCGTCATCCTGCGCACGAACGACACTCATGCCGTTCTGGAACTGCCAGCCGATCAGGTCGAGACCGCGCGCGCCGCAATCGCCAAGCGCCCGGGCCGTATCCGGGTGATGAGTGATGGCGACGTGATCGAGATCTACAAGGAGGTCGGCCTGCCCCGCGAGGTGGCGGCCCGGTTCAACTTGCCCGCCATGTCCGGCACCCACGGGATTGGACATACGCGCATGGCCACCGAAAGCGCGGTTACAACCGAGGGCGCGCATCCCTTCTCCACCGGGCCGGATCAGTGCCTTGTCCACAATGGATCGTTGTCGAACCACAACAGCCTGCGTAGGAAACTGCGGCGCGAAGGCGTTCGGATCGAAAGCGAGAATGACACCGAAGTCGGCGCCGCCTACCTGACCTGGAAAATGCAGAACGGTGCGACTCTGGGCGAAGCCCTGGAAGCCTCGCTGACCGATCTGGACGGGTTCTTCACCTTTGTCGTGGGCACCAAGGAAGGCTTCGGCGTGGTCCGTGACCCCATTGCCTGCAAGCCCGCAGTCATGGCCGAAACCGATCAATACGTGGCCTTCGGCAGCGAATACCGCGCGCTGGTGAACCTTCCGGGCATCGACGCCGCCCGGGTCTGGGAGCCCGAGCCCGCCACCGTCTATTTCTGGAGCCATTGAGATGAGCCAGATCGACCTAGCAACCACCTCGCTGCGCGAGTTGAACGAAACCCTTCAGGCGCAGAAAGGCGGCGACAACCAGACCACTTGGGAAATCTTGAACCCCCGTGGCAGCCACGCGCTGGCCGTGGGGCTGGACGCACCCATAGAAGTGACCGTGAAGGGCCATACCGGGTACTATTGTGCGGGCATGAACCAGCAGGCAACCGTGCATGTCCAGGGCTCTGTCGGGCCGGGCGTGGCCGAAAACATGATGTCAGGTTCGGTGATCGTCGAGGGCGACGCCAGCCAATATGCAGGCGCCACCGGGCATGGCGGGCTGTTGGTCATCAAGGGCAATGCCTCCAGCCGCTGTGGGATCTCCATGAAGGGGATCGACATCGTGGTGCATGGCAATATTGGGCATATGTCGGCCTTCATGGCGCAGGCGGGCAATCTGGTTGTCTGCGGCGATGCGGGCGACGCGCTTGGGGACTCGCTCTATGAAGCGCGGCTTTTCGTGCGCGGATCGGTGAAAAGCCTGGGCGCGGATTGCGTCGAGAAAGAGATGCGCCCCGAACATCTGGACTTGCTGGCCGACCTGCTGGCGCGCGCTGGTGCGGACGCAAAGCCGGAAGAGTTCCGCCGCTACGGCTCGGCCCGCAAGCTCTACAATTTTGACATCGACAACGCCTATTGAGGACGAGGACCATGAGCGATCACGACCACAAGATCCCCCGCACCGTCCCCATTCAGTCGGCGACGTTTTCCAACCCGATCAATGCCGAGATCCGCCGCGCGGCGGCGACCGGCATCTATGACATTCGCGGTGGTGGCGCAAAACGGAAAGTGCCGCATTTCGATGACCTGCTGTTCCTTGGCGCGTCGGTGTCACGCTACCCGCTGGAAGGCTACCGAGAGCGTTGTGATACCTCGGTCACGCTTGGCACGCGCTTCGCCAAAAACCCGATCAAGCTGGACATTCCCATCACAATCGCAGGCATGAGCTTCGGCGCGCTGTCGGCGCAGGCGAAAGAAGCGCTTGGACGCGGGGCGAGTGCGGCTGGCACCTCCACCACCACCGGTGACGGCGGCATGACGCCAGAGGAACGCGGCCATTCCAGCAAACTGGTCTATCAGTACCTGCCCTCGCGCTACGGCATGAATCCAGATGATCTGCGCAAGGCCGATGCGATCGAAATCGTCGTGGGTCAGGGCGCGAAACCCGGCGGCGGCGGCATGTTGCTGGGCCAAAAGATCAGCGACCGCGTGGCCGAGATGCGGACCTTGCCCAAGGGGATCGACCAGCGTTCCGCCTGCCGTCACCCCGACTGGACCGGGCCGGATGATCTGGAGATCAAGATCCTTGAACTGCGCGAAATCACCGGCTGGCGGGTGCCGATCTATGTGAAGGTCGGCGGAACGCGGCCCTATTTCGACACCGCTTTGGCGGTAAAGGCAGGGGCCGATGTGGTGGTTCTGGACGGGATGCAGGGCGGCACCGCCGCCACGCAGGACGTGTTTATCGAACATGTGGGCCTGCCGACACTGGCCTGTATCCGTCCCGCCGTGCGCGCTTTGCAAGATCTGGGGTTGCACCGCGAGGTTCAGCTTGTGGTCTCTGGCGGCATCCGCACCGGGGCCGATGTGGCCAAGGCGCTGGCGCTTGGCGCGGATGCGGTGGCAATCGGCACTGCCGCGCTGGTGGCGCTTGGCGACAATGACCCGAAATGGGAGGCCGAGTATCAGAAACTCGGCACCACCACAGGGGCCTATGACGACTGGCACGAAGGGCTGGATCCCGCAGGCATCACCACGCAGGATCCGGTGCTTGCCGCGCGGCTTGACCCAGTCGAAGGGGGGCGCCGGTTGCGCAACTACCTCAAGGTCATGACTCTGGAGGCACAGACCATCGCGCGGGCCTGCGGGCACAACCACCTGCACAATCTGGAACCAGAAGATCTCTGCGCCCTGACGATGGAGGCCGCCGCAATGGCGCAAGTGCCCCTGGCGGGCACCGACTGGTACCCCGGCAAGCCGGGCAGCGGATATTGACACAGGGTGGCGCGGGGTCTGACTTCGCGCCATTTTAGCAACGACGAACAGCAACAGGGAAACGGGAAAAGACGACATGACACTTGATCTGGCATCCTACGCAGCAGAGCGCGGCATCAAATATTTCATGATCTCCTTCACCGACCTATTCGGCGGACAGCGGGCCAAACTGGTGCCCACTCAAGCGATTGCCGATATGCAGGCGGACGGGGCCGGATTTGCAGGCTTCGCCACATGGCTCGACATGACGCCCGCCCATCCCGACATGCTGGCGGTTCCCGATCCGGCATCTGTCATTCAACTGCCCTGGAAGCCCGAGGTCGCCTGGGTCGCCTCAAACTGCGTCATGGAAGGTGATGACGTAGCCCAGGCCCCGCGCAATGTGCTGCGCCGTCTGATTGCCGAAGCCGCCGAGATGGGGCTGCATGTGAAGACCGGGGTCGAGGCAGAGTTCTTTCTGCTGACCGCCGATGGTGAGCAAATCTCAGACGAATACGACACCGCCGCCAAGCCCTGCTACGATCAGCAGGCCGTCATGCGCCGCTACGACGTGGTGCGCGAGATCTGCGATTACATGCTGGACCTGGGCTGGGGCCCCTACCAGAACGATCATGAGGACGCGAATGGCCAGTTCGAGATGAACTGGGAATTCGACGATGTGCTGAACACCGCCGACAAGCACAGCTTCTTCAAGTTCATGGTCAAGTCGGTCGCCGAGAAACACGGGCTGCGCGCCACCTTCATGCCCAAGCCCGTCGAGGGGCTGACCGGCAACGGCTGCCATGTGCATGTCTCGGTTTGGGACGCACCGGGTGACGCAGCCAGCACCAATGCCTTTGCAGGTGAAGGCGAAGGCCCAACCGGAGAGATGGGTCTTTCTGCACCAGGCAAGCACTTTCTGGGCGGCATCATGAGCCATGCCACTGCCATGGCCGCGATCACCAATCCGACGGTGAACAGCTACAAACGCATCAACGCGCCGCGCACCATGTCAGGCGCGACATGGGCCCCCAATACCGTGACCTGGACCGGCAACAACCGCACCCATATGGTCCGCGTGCCCGGCCCCGGCCGGTTCGAGCTGCGCCTGCCCGACGGGGCGGCAAACCCCTATCTGCTGCAGGCGGTGATCATCGCGGCGGGGCTGGACGGCATCCGCAACCAGGCCGATCCCGGCAAGCGCTACGACATCGACATGTATGCCGAAGGGCACAAGGTGCGCGGTGCGCCGAAACTGCCGCTGAACATGCTTGATGCCCTGCGCGCCTATGACCGTGACAAGGGGTTGAAGTCGGCCATGGGAGAAGAGTTCTCTGCCGCGTTCCTGAAGCTGAAACATGCGGAATGGAATGATTTCGTGTCCCATTTCAGCCGGTGGGAGAAGGAAAACACACTGGATATCTAGTATCCGCGGACTGGGAGGAGCGCGGCACATGACCACCACAAAACCCGTTACATTCGGCTTCCTTTTGCTGCCGGGGTTTCCGATGTCCTGCCTGACATCCGCAATCGAGCCGTTGCGGGTGGCAAACGAGATCATCGAACGCCCTGTGTTCGACTGGAAATTGCTGTCGGAAGGCGGCGGGCCGGTCAGGTCCAGCGCAAGGGTCGGCTTCGACGCGGATGTCGCGCTGTCCGATGCGACCGGACTTGATTTTCTTTTTGTACTCGGCGGCCCGGACAGTGCCTTTACCAACAGGTCGGCAAGCCATGGCCGTATGCGCCATCTCGCCCGGCACGGAACATCACTTGGGGCGATCAGCGGGGGCGTTTTTCCTCTGGCCCGCGCCGGTCTGCTGGAGGGATACACCACCAGCGTCCACTGGTGCTATCGCGCGGCCTTTTGCGCCGAGTTCCCTGACATTGCCCGTTCTGATGATGTAATCGTGCTGGACCGCAACCGCTTCACTGCTGCAGGTGCGGCGGCTGCGTTTGACCTGATGCTGCATCTGATCGGGGACCACCTTTCGCCGGATGTCGCGACCGAGGTGGCCTGCTGGTTCCAGCACCCCATCATCCGGAGTACAGGCGTTCAGCAACGGGTACCCACGCTGCATGCCGACAGCACCGTTGATTGTGTGCCAGAGCCGGTGCGCCGAGCCATTGGGCTGCTGAACGACCATATCGAGGACACGATCACCATCGCCGAAGTCGCCGAGCGGATGCACCTCTCGCAACGGCAGCTGGAACGCCAGTTCAAAAGTGCGACGGGGCAAAGCCCCTCGGTCTACTATCGAACACTTCGCATGAATGCCGCGCGCCAACTGGTCCGTTTTTCGACCCGGCCTATTACCGACATTGCCATTGAGGTCGGCTGCGCCAATGCCTCTCAGTTGTCGAAGCACTACAGGTCGATCTTTGGCCTGTCGCCGTTCGAGGATCGTCGCACCAGCGTTGCGTTCCGCGACAACGGCGTGAGCCTGCGCCAACCAGTGGGACTAACCACTCAACGCCCCTATGCGCTGCGCCAATAGGCAGATGATTTTCGCCTTGGACGGGCATGGGGCTTTATCCTAACATTCCTGACAGGGTGGTGGATTATCTGCCATGATTTGAAGGACATCCCATGCCGTTGACCAGCAGCCTTGCAGCAATCGTCGATCTTGAACGCTACCCGCTGACCTCTGATGAACTGATCGGCCAATGCGCTGCGCGCTTAAAGGATGAGGGCGCCGTGACATTACCGGGCTTCCTTCGGCCCGAGACGGTTGCGCAGCTGGTGACAGAGGCCGAGGAAAACGCGCATCTGGCATATTACACCGCCTCTACCCATAATGTTTACCTGACGCCGCCCAACCCGGATCTGCCGTCCGATCACGTTTTCAACCGGCAGGTGGAGTCGTCCAAGGGGTGCATCACAACTGACCAGGTTCCGGAAGAGTCCCCTCTTCGACAGCTTTATGACGCGGAGGAATTCAAATCCTTCGTTGCGCAGATCGTCGGCGAAGACGGGCTGTTTCCCTATGCCGACAGCCTGTCCTCGATCAACGTTCACTATGCCCCCGAGGGCAAGGAACTGAACTGGCATTTCGATAACTCGGAGTTCGCCATCACCTTGCTGCTGCAATCTCCTCAGGGCGGCGGTGCCTTTGAATATGTCAAGGATCTACGCGACGCGGATGCTGGCGAGATGAACTTCGAAGGTGTGGCAGATCTTTTGGACGGGCGCACAAGCCCCGACGTGCTGGACATCGCCCCCGGCACGCTGGTTCTGTTCCGGGGCCGCAATTCCATCCATCGGGTGACGCCGACGGTCGGGGACACCAAGCGCATTCTGGTGGTTCTGGCCTATAATTCGGAGCCCGGCATCGCCTTGTCCGAATCCGCCCGGCAGACGTTCTATGGGCGCTTGGGCGAACTGGACTGATCCACCGATCCCTAAGCTTTGCCGCCTGCTTGGCTGCCATTCAAAGAGATGGCGGCGGCGACCCGTTCTTATGCGCCACACGTATGGCGGCATCATGCGGCAAGCGCCGCCCATCAACTCAAGAGAAGGGCCTGGCAAAGGGCTTGTACTCAATATCTTGCGAAGCCGGGCACCTTATTTGCCTTGATCGTGAATTTGGCTCTCATTCAGAAAGAATGTCCTTGGGTAGATTCTTCTTGGGGTAACCAATAAAAAAAGAGCTACATCCCATGGATTCCCATGCGCGGTCGCATGACATGCAGCGGCGGCGCACGCCACCGCTCAGTAGAAAATGTCAGCAGTTTTTCCCGTGCACCTTTCATTGAAACAGCAGCGCAATTTGAGCGCTGACCAGCGCTGAGGCATATGCCACCAGACGATTTTCCAGACGTGATGCCCAAGGGAAAACCACAGGCCCAGGGAATGGAAAAACTTTACATCGTCATTCATTTGAATGCGATGATCATATCATGCGCCCCAAAGGAAATAGAAACCAGAACAGGCCCAACAGGGAAAAACTCCCGCAAAAATCGATTATTTCCCGATACTTAGTCCACCCTCTCAGAAAGCAGTCCGCAAGATTGCACCAGAAAATATCGCGCGCCAAAATTAATGAACATCGCAATATATTTCCATATGCTCCGTTGATATTCTTATATAATTGCACCCTCCATTAACCACGAACTAGACATGGATACATAACATTCCGATTCTCAACAAGAACCATGTTCTAAAACTGTTAAAAAATTATTGTTGCAATATTTTTCACCGATAAGATTATGGAGTCGAAACAAAATCTTTCCATAGATTCTAATCCCCATTTTTTGAAAGGGACGGTCATGTTCGATATCACTACCGCGCGCGAAGTTGTGTATGGAGATGGGCAGGTTACTTATGCCTATCAGGATCACGATGATCCCGACACTTGGTATCTGGTGCCCGCGCCCCGCATTCGAACACTGGGCGGAGATCCGGTCTTTTCTGTTGTCGAATACACAGCCAACGGCGGCGGCGTTTCAGGGGCATGCACGTTTGAGGCTGATTTGGTTCAGCCAGAAGAGGCCAAGCTGGCCCTGGAAGCAGAGCTTGGAAAATCCGTAAACTGGGGCGGCTTCACCTGGGTCGGTGGCAACGCATATTTTCATTTCCTACGCCTCGGTGCGCCCGAAATCTTGGTTGCGGAGCCTTCGCTTTATGGCACCAACGTGGTGTCCTTCCAGGTCGAGCTCGAGTCGGCGGAAGAGTTGAACGAATTCAAAACCGCGCTGTCGCAGGGCGGTGGGAACTCTCCTTTCAGCATCGAATATGACATGCAGGTGCTGACCAAGCTGCTCGGCGCCACGGCAACCGTGACCTACAACTCTCAGGCTGCAATCAGCTACGAAGAAAGATATCGCACGGAACGGGACACTTGGGGCCGTCAAAAACAGGTTCTGGAGGAAGTCAAACAAGTCCTGCAACAATCGGGTGCCGGCGATGTCCATGTTGAAATCGGGGCAGGCGGAACCCCAGAACTGGAACAGCGCGTTCGTGATTGGGCCTGGACCACGTTGGAAGAGCAGGTTTCCAGTACGGTGGCAGCGGCGGCGGCCATGGCAACGGCGCCAGGCAACAACCCGGTTTCTGCAACGACGTCGTTTACCAAAAGCTACACCGAGGACACGGTTGTGGATTGGTCGACCCCCGTCAGCAGCGCTATTCCCGTCTTTGACATTGCGACGTGGGACAACAAGGTTCTGAAGCAAGTGGACAATCGCAAACTGTCCGTGATCTTTTCGCTTGTCGGTCAGCTGACGTCATCTGAAACCGGACTGGCCATTGCGGAACGCGTGACCGTGACAGTCGTCTATCCGACCCGCCAGACCGACAATACATTCGAACTGATTCCGGCCGATGGGGACAAGTCGACCCTGACCTACGAAGCGCCGGGCGCGTTCACACAAAGCGGTGAGTTCATCTCGAGTTTCAAATTCAGCTTCTCGATCCGTTACTCTGACGGCACCGTCTACAACTCGACAGAGATCTCGACCAGCGACACCGTGGTCAACATTGCACCGAGTGACTTTGGAACGCGGCAGGTAACTTTCATCGGACAGGGTGTGCCGTTCGGCGACGATCCAAAGGACGTTGACCGCGTTGTCATCGACCTGTTCTTCACCCCGCCCTTCGGCCAGACCGCAATCGTGCAGACCAAGGATCTGCTGGAGAATGGCAATGCCGAGGGCGTGCCGGTACAGTTCAACAGCTACTACAAGCAGCCAATTGGCGGCACGTATCACTATGCGTTGCGCTACATGATGAATGACGGGTCGGTGATCAGTTCAGGCACCCCGATCACCATCAGCTCGGCACCCGAGAACACCAATTCCAGCAATGCCGATATTGTCTGTCCGTCGTCAGATAATTTGGGACATCAGAGCGGGTTTTGTTTTGGAGGCTCTGGCTCATCCTTGATTGAGTTTA